>JAUSKS010000112.1 GCA_030646595.1 Gallionellaceae bacterium
TTTAAATTTATAGCCAGGGTAATTGTCATGATTAGTAAGCGTAGGTTAATAGTGTGGATTTGGTTGCTGTTTTTTGGTTGGCAGGGGCAGGCCATGGCTGTGTCCGCGATGGGGTTGGGTTATCCCCCGAAGTATCCCCCTAATTTTTCGCATTTTGATTATGTCAATCCTGCTGCCCCCAAGGGGGGTGAGTTGGTATTGTCTGAATTCGGTAATTATGATGGCCTCAATCCTTTTTTACTCAAGGGGGTGTCCGCCAGCAGAGTAACCGAGCTAGTGTTTGAAACATTGATGGAACAAAGCCTGGATGAGCCATTCAGCTTGTATGCCCATCTGGCGGAGGATATACAGCTGGCGGCTGATAAATTGTCGGTGACTTTTCGGCTTAACGCCAAGGCGCGTTTTTCCGATGGAACGCCCGTAACAGCCGATGATGTAAAGTTCTCGTTTGATACCTTGAAGAGTGAACATGCCCATCCCATGTATCGTTTCATGTGGAATGACATCAAGCGGGCTGTGGTGGTGGATAAACGCACAGTCCGTTTTGAATTTGCCCGGGTTAATCCAGAATTGCATTTGATTACCGCACAGATACCTATCTTCTCCCGCAAGTGGGTAGGTAACAAGCCGTTTGACAAGGTCATTACCGAATTACCGATCGGTAGCGGCCCTTATGTGGTGGGGAAATATGATTTGGGCAAGAATATTAGCTACAAGCGTAATCCGGCTTACTGGGCAAAAGACCTGAATACACGCCGCGGCATGTTTAATTTTGAACGCGTAGTGATCAAGTATTACGGCGATGACACGGTGCAGCTTGAAGCCTTCAAGGCAGGTGAATTCGATTTCATGTTTGTGTTGAATTCCAAGCAATGGGCGCGCGATTATGTGGGGCCAAAATTTGACAGTGGTGCCATCAAGCGTGAAGAATTGGCGCAACGCAATAATGCCGGTATGCAGGGCTTTGTGTTTAATATCCGCCGCCCGCTATTCAAAGATAAGCGAGTGCGCCAGGCGATCTCTCTGGCATTTGATTTTGAATGGTCCAATAAAAATCTTTTCTACAACCAGTATGCGCGAATCCACAGTTATTTCAGCAACAGCGAACTGGCTTCCTCCGGCTTACCTAAAGGCGCTGAACTGGCTTTACTGGAACCCTATCGCGCCCAGCTTCCGCCCGAATTATTTACCAGCGAATGGAAACCGCCAGTCGCAAACGGCCCGGACGGTTTGCGCGACAATTTGCGCAAGGCCAAGGAATTATTGACCAGCGCCGGATGGAAAATTAAAGAGGGTGTGTTGCAAAATGAGCAAGGCCAAAAACTGGAGTTTGAAATTTTGCTGGCGCAAAAGGCGTTTGGTCGCATAGTCGAACCCTTTGCGCAGAATCTGGCGAAAGTGGGCATTAAAGCCGGTTATCGCCTTGTGGATGTTGCGCTATATCAGCGCCGTCTAGACACGCGTGATTTTGATATGACAGTCAGCTCATTTCCGCAATCGCAATCGCCGGGCAATGAACAGATTAATTATTTTCATTCTTCTGCGGCCGATCAGGAAGGTTCCAACAATGTCATCGGCATCAAGGATGCAGTGGTGGATGCGCTGGTAGATAAACTGGTATACGCACCTGACCGTGCGCAACTGGTAACCGCCACCCATGCGCTGGATAGGGTATTGCTGCATGGTGAATACATGGTACCCAACTGGTATACGCCTATTCATCGCGTAGTCTATAAAAGCAGTCTGGCTTATCCCAATAAATTGCCGCTGTACTATTCTGCTGAACCGTGGATGTTGCGTACCTGGTGGAAGAAACAATAATGATGTAGGGGCGTGATTCATCACGTCCCTTTTTTGTGTGGCATCGACCCGGCGCGATGAATCGCGCCCCTACATATTTGAAAAATGGCTGGATATATCCTGAAGCGATTATTACTGATGATTCCCACGTTGTTTGGGGTCATGGTCGTCACCTTTGCGGTCATTCAATTTGTACCCGGCGGCCCGGTTGAACAGTTGATCAGCCAGATGCAGCACCATAATGTAGGTGAAGCGAGCGGCAGTTTTGTACCGCATTATCGCGGGGATTCTGGTCTGGATGCAGAGCGCGTGGAAAAACTGAAAGCGCTATATGGCTTTGACAAGCCAGTGTACCAGCGCTTTGTAGATATGATCGTGAATTACGCCACCTTCAATCTGGGCGACAGTTATTTCCATCATAAATCGGTGTTGGATCTGGTGCTGTCCAAGCTGCCGGTTTCCATCAGCTTGGGCATGTGGACCTTCTTCATTGTCTATCTGATTTCCGTGCCGCTAGGCATCGCCAAGGCAGCGCGGGATGGCTCGCGCTTTGATGTGGTCACCACCAGTATTATTTTAATCGGCTATGCCATTCCCGGTATTGTGCTGGGTATTACCTTGCTGGTGTTATTCGGCGGGGGCAGTTTCTGGAGTATATTTCCCTTGCGCGGTTTGGTTTCTGACGATTGGTTGACCTTGCCGTGGTATAGCCAGATAGGCGATTATTTATGGCATATCACGCTGCCGGTGATCGCTTCGGTGGTGGGTAGTTTCGCCGTGGTGACCATGCTTACCAAAAACAGTTTTGTCGAGGAAATCCGCAAGCAGTATGTGTTAACCGCGCGCGCCAAAGGCTTGCAGCAAAATACCGTGTTGTACAAACATATATTCCGCAACGCCATGATCCCGCTGGTGACCGGATTCCCCGCTGCCTTCATGGGCGCTTTTTTCGCCAGTAGCTTGCTGATAGAAACCATATTTTCGCTTGATGGATTGGGCTTGTTGTCCTACGAATCCGTAATGAAACGCGATTACCCGGTGGTGTTAGGCACGCTCTATTTATTTACCCTGCTGGGTCTGGTGGCCAAGCTGCTATCGGATTTATGTTATGTGCTGATAGACCCCCGCATACAGTTTGAATCGGTCACTTCATGAGTCTGCCACCGCTGTCACCTGCGCAACGCGCCTGGTTACGCTTTAAGGCTAACCGTCGTGGATATATCAGTCTGTGGCTATTCATGACACTTTTTATAACCAGCCTGGGTGCAGAAATATTGAGCAACGACAGACCTATACTGGTGCATTACCAAGGTGCTTATTATTTCCCAATCGTTAAAAATTATCCCGAAACCGCGTTCGGCGGGGACTTCGAGACCGAAGCAAACTATAACGACGCTTATCTTAAACAGCGCTTGTCCGAAACAGGCAACTGGGTCTGGTATGCGCCTAACCGCAACAGTTACGACACCATCAACCTCGCTACCGAACATCCCAACCCAGCGCCGCCTTCAGCCCAGAATTTATTGGGGACGGACGATAGAGGGCGCGATGTATTGGCGCGCTTGATTTACGGTTTTCGCTTATCGGTATTATTTGCGCTGGCGTTAACGGTGGTGGCGACCGTGATCGGTATTGTGGCCGGGGCATTGCAGGGTTATTTTGGTGGTCGCTTTGATCTGTTTTTTCAGCGTGTCATCGAGGTATGGAGCTCCATGCCTGAGCTGTATTTGCTGATTATTTTTTCCGCTATTTTTCAACCCAGCGTACTGATACTGATTATTTTATTGTCGCTGTTTGGCTGGATGGGGCTGGCCGATTATGTGCGCGCCGAATTTTTGCGCGGGCGCAATATGGATTATGTGAAAGCAGCACGCGCGCTGGGCCTGTCGAATCGCGCCATCATGATGAGACATTTGCTGCCGAATAGTCTGGTCTCGGTGATTACCTTTTTACCGTTCCGCATCAGCGGGGCGATTCTGGCCTTGACCAGCCTGGATTTTCTCGGTCTGGGCGTACCACCCACCACACCCAGCCTGGGTGAATTATTAGCGCAGGGCAAAGATAATATTGAAGCCTGGTGGCTATCCATGACCACCTTTGGTGTACTGGTCGGCACCTTGGTGCTGTTGATTTTCATCGGTGAAGCGGTGCGTGAAGCACTGGATGCGCGGCGCGGATAAATGTCTTCTTCTAATACTTCGACCTTGCTCACAGTAGAGCATCTGTCCATACAATTCGGCCATGCGGATCGCGCCAGTGTCGTGGTACACGACATCAGCTTTGATATCAAAGCGGGCGAGAAGCTGGCCCTGGTCGGTGAATCCGGTTCAGGAAAATCGGTCACTGCCTTGGCCATGCTGCATCTGCATGAGCGCAGCAATGTTTCCTACCCAAGCGGCGCGATTCATTTTCAGGGTAAAGATATTTTGCAGTGTGATGAGACTGCCATGCGGCATATACGAGGCCGTGACATTGCCATGATTTTTCAGGAGCCGATGACCTCGCTTAATCCGGTTTATACCATAGGCGAACAATTGATCGAGCCTTTGCTGGTGCATGAGAGCATCAGCAAAATTGCGGCGCGACGGCGCATGCTGGAGCTGCTGGAGCGCACTGGCATCCCTGAGCCGCACAAACGCTTTGATGCCTATCCGCATATGCTGTCGGGCGGGCAACGGCAGCGCGTGATGATAGCGATGGCGCTGGCATGCAGCCCAAAATTATTGATAGCCGATGAACCCACGACCGCGCTCGACGTGACCATACAATTACAGATACTCAATCTGCTGGAAGATTTGCAGCGCGATTTCTCGATGGCCGTGCTGATGATTACCCATGATTTGAATATGGTGCGGCGTTTTGCGGATCGTATATGTGTCATGCAGCATGGCCGCTTGGTAGAGCAAGCGCCGGTTAAAACTTTATTTTCCGCGCCGCAGCATGCTTACACCCAGTTTTTGCTTAACAGCGAACCCGTGCGTCTGCTGGACAACACGGCTGCTGTAGCTGATCATCCAGTATTGCTGCAAGGTAACAAAGTGCAGTGTTATTTTCCCATCCAGGCCGGATTTTTCCGCCACAAAATCGGTGAGGTCAAAGCGGTAGACCAGGTCGACATTAGTCTGCGGCAAGGTGAAACACTGGGCATTGCAGGTGAGTCAGGTTCAGGAAAATCTACTTTGGGCATGTGTTTGTTGCGCTTGCAGGAATGTCAGGGCGAAATTATTTTTGCCGGGCAGCGTCTGGATAACTTGAATTCACGTCAGTTACGCCCGTTGCGGCGAAATTTCCAGGTAGTATTTCAAGACCCCTACTCTTCCTTGTCACCGCGCTTGTCGGTAGAGCAAATTATCGGTGAGGGATTACACATACATTTTCCTGAATTGAGCAAAGTACAGCAGCGTGCACGCATCGTACAAATTCTGCAAGAAGTGGGTTTATCGGAAGATATGCTGTCGCGTTACCCGCATGAGTTTTCCGGCGGACAGCGTCAGCGCATTGCGATTGCCCGCGTGGTGATACTGGAACCACAATTGATTTTGCTGGACGAGCCAACCAGCGCGCTGGATGTGTCAGTGCAGAAACAGGTGTTGGAGCTGTTAAGAAATTTACAGCTTAAACATGGCATCAGCTATTTATTTATTACGCATGACCTCAGGGTGATTCGCGCCATGGCCCATCGTGTCTTGGTGATGCACAGAGGTCGTGTGGTCGAAGCTGGCGATACTGCGCAATTGTTTACTGCCCCGCGGCATGAATATACCCGGACCTTGCTGCAAGCTTCGTTATTTGATCAAACGCAATAACATATCATCTATTGTAGGCAACCCGTTGCGCTTTAGAAGTGATCAATATGTTTTTTGCGCTTGGTTTTCAGGCGTTGCGATTTTCCGGACTGCATTACATAGATACGCTGGCCGGGATGCAATATTTTTGTGTTCTTGTTCCAGCTTTTCAGTTTTGCCAAGCTTACATGGTAGCGCCGCGCAATGCTGCTTAAGGTATCCCCTCGACGCACCGTATGGCTGACCGCGCTGGCTAAAAAGGGATCGCTGGCAGCAAGGTGAGTATTAAATACCTCAAATTCATTTTCTGCACTCTCATCCATGCGTGGCACCAGCAGTTCCTGCCCAGGACGCAGTTTGGCATGTATGGACAAACCGTTAATGGAACACAGTTTTTCCAGCGACAGACCGAACCTGGGGGCAAGTTTATCCAGACGCTCACCTTTTTTACTTTTGTAGGCCTGCCATGACACCAATGATGCACTGTGCTGTTCCAGATTGGTGCGGAAGAGAGAAACCTTATCCACTGGCAACAGCAGTACATCGGCATTTTGTTGCAAGATAACCGGACGGTTGTGAGCGGGATTGAGCGCGGTGAATTCTTCCAGACTGATGTCAGCCATTTCTGCGGCAAGCTTGACATCAATATGCCGCGCGGTGACGACCGGCGCAAAATAAGGTTGATTGATAATGGGCTGCAACACCAGGCCGAAGCTGGCCGGATAGTTGACGATATTTTTTATGGCC
>JAUSKS010000115.1 GCA_030646595.1 Gallionellaceae bacterium
AGCCAGTGCGGCAAATTTGTTATGGGCGCTCTTGAATGGCAAACCACTGGCCTGCGCTAACTCGGCTGCCACGCGCTCGCCAAATTCCGCATGCGTATTCAGCCCTGTTCCTACCGCAGTGCCGCCCACAGCCAGCTCGCACAGCGCAGGCAGGGTGGCGTTGATTATGGTTTCGGCATAAGTCAGTTGTGCTACATAAGCAGAAAATTCCTGCCCCAATGTTAACGGCGTCGCATCCTGCAAATGGGTACGGCCTATTTTTACAATGTTATCGAAGCTGTGCGATTTTTTATCCAGCGTTGCGCGCAGTTTGTGTAAGGCGGGGAGCAAGGTCTGGGTCATGGCAATCGTGGCTGCGACATGCATGGCCGTGGGAAAAATATCATTCGATGATTGGCCCAGATTGACCTCATCGTTGGGGTGTACCAGCCGCGCCTGGCCGCGTGTGCCGCCCAGCAATTCCGAAGCGCGGTTGGCCAGCACCTCGTTCAGATTCATATTGGTTTGCGTACCGGAACCGGTTTGCCACACCGATAGTGGAAATTCCTGTCCATGTTTACCAGCCAGCACTTCATCTGCTGCCTGAGTGATGGCGCTCGCCTTGTCTGTCTTTAATAAACCTAAATCGCGATTAACCACCGCACATGCGCGCTTGACCTGAGCCAGTGCCAGAATGAGTTCGGGCGGCATGTGTTCCGAGGAAATATGAAAATGCTCCAGCGAGCGCTGTGTCTGCGCGCCCCAAAGTCGGTTCGCCGGAACCTCAATGTTGCCGAAGGTATCGTGTTCTGTTCTGGTTGGGGTCATGGTTTTTCCTGTTGGTAATGGGAGCGCGGGCGTCTCGCCCGCATGCGGACAAGATGTCCGCGTTCCTTAATATCACCCCACCAACTCGCGCAGCACATAAGGCAATATCCCGCCATGCCGATAATAATCCACCTCTATCGGCGTATCAATGCGCAGCAGCAGCGTCACTTGCTGGGTGCTGCCGTCGCGGCGCGTGATGGTAAGCGTGATGTCTTGCTGCGGTTTGAGATCAGGGCTGATGCCGCTGAAATCAAAAGTTTCATTGCCTACTAACTGCAAGGAATTCACACTGTCATTACCTTTGAATTGCAAAGGCAGCACCCCCATACCCACCAGATTACTACGGTGTATGCGCTCAAAACTTTTTGCCACCACGGCTTTCACGCCCAGCAGTTGGGTGCCTTTGGCTGCCCAGTCGCGTGAGGAGCCGGTGCCATATTCTTCACCCGCAAAAATGACGGTGGGAATGCCAGCAGCGATATATTGCATGGCGGCATCGTAGATAGCAATCTGTTCACCGTTACATAAGGTATAGCCACCTTCCACGCGGCTACCATCCGGCTTGGCAGGCAGCATCAGATTTTTGATACGTACATTGGCAAAGGTGCCGCGTATCATGACTTCGTGATTGCCGCGCCGCGCGCCATAACTATTGAAATCCTTGATCGCCACGCCTTTGCTTTGCAGATATAGTCCGGCTGGAGTGGACGCCTTGAAGCTGCCGGCTGGGCTGATGTGGTCAGTGGTAACTGAGTCACCGAAAATGCCCAGCGCTTTTGCCTTGCTGATGTTGCCGATGTGGGCAGTGCTCATGCTGAAGCCATCAAAGAAAGGCGGGCAGGCGATATAGGTGGAACCATTCCATTGATAGCGGCTACCCGCGCTGGCCGAAATGGCATTCCACAAGGGCAAGTCGCGGGTCAAGTCAGCATACAGTTTGCGATACACTGCCGGGTCAGCAGCGTATTTCATGACCGCATGAATTTCTTCATTGCTGGGCCAGATATCTTGCAGATAAACCTTGTCGCCATTCTTTCCCACACCCAGCGCTTCGCTATCCAGATTGATATTCATCGTGCCCGCCAGCGCGTACGCCACTACCAGCGGTGGGCTGGCTAGAAAATTGGCTTTGATGTTGGCATGAATGCGCGCTTCAAAATTACGGTTACCCGATAATACTGCGCAGGCCACAATATCATGCTGCGTGATGGCCTCTTCCAGTTGCGGATCCAGCGGCCCGGCATTGCCTATGCAAGTGGTGCAACCATACGCGGCCAAACCAAAGCCCAGCTTTTCCAGATAGGGCAACAGACCGGCATTGCACAGATATTCGGTGACCACGCGCGAGCCAGGGGCGAGTGAAGTTTTGATGGTGGGTTTGACCGACAAGCCGTGTTCTACCGCTTTCCTGGCCAGCAGCCCGGCGGCCAGCATGACGCCTGGATTAGAGGTGTTGGTGCAGGAAGTAATAGCTGCAATCAGCACATCGCCATGCTTCAGATATACGCAACCGGGATCGGGCGCACCTGCTGGTTTGGCAGAAATGACATCCGGCGTAGGCCGGTTGTCCATCATTTCCAGTTCGGTTACTGCAGCAGTATTTTTGGTGCTGGTGCCACCTGCGCTGCCGGGTTTGGATTTGGGTGCGCTTTCCTGCGCTTGTTCGCCACCGCCTGTAACGCTGGCAACAAATTTCAAGCCATAGCGGGTGGGATATTGTTGTGCCAGCTCAGCGGCAGGTTTACCGAAGCCATTGGCAGCAGTGGGTTTGCTGAATAATTCGGTAAAACACGATTTCAGTTGGCCCAGCTCGATGCGGTCTTGTGGCCGCTTGGGACCGGCCACGCTGGGCACGATGCTATCGAGATCGAGTTGCAAGGTGGTGCTGTAATCAATCTCACCTGCTTGCGGTGTGCCATACAAACCTTGTGCTTTAAAGTACGCTTGCAAGGCATCAATTTCTTCCGCGCTGCGCCCGGTGGCGCGGAAATAATCCACGGTCATATCATCCACCGGGAAGAAGCCCATGGTTGCGCCATATTCCGGCGCCATGTTGGCGATGGTCGCACGATCGGTGATAGCCAGCGAGGCCGTGCCTGCGCCAAAAAATTCGACGAACTTGCCCACCACTTTTTCCTTACGCAGCATTTCGGTAACAGTCAGCACCAGGTCGGTGGCGGTTACACCTTCGCGTAATTTTCCAGTCAGGTTTACGCCCACCACATCGGGTGTCAGAAAATATACGGGCTGGCCCAGCATACCTGCTTCCGCTTCAATGCCGCCTACGCCCCAGCCCACCACGCCTATAGCATTGATCATGGTGGTGTGAGAATCAGTGCCGACTAGTGTATCTGGATAATACACACCCTCTTTTTGCAGCACACCGCGTGCCAGATATTCCAGATTAACCTGGTGCACGATGCCCACGCCCGGTGGCACCACCTTGAAGGTATCAAACGCCTGCATGCCCCATTTCATGAATTTGTAGCGCTCGTTGTTGCGCTCGAATTCCATTTCCATATTGAGGCGCAAGGCATCGGGACTGTTGTAGTAATCCACCTGCACCGAATGATCTACCACCAGATTGACCGGCACTAAAGGCTCGATGATATTGGGGTTCTTGCCCATCCTGGCTGCCGCATCGCGCATGGCAGCGAGGTCAGCCAGCAGCGGCACCCCGGTAAAATCCTGCAACACGATGCGCGCTACGACAAAAGGAATTTCTTCCGTGCGCGCGGCATGCGGTTGCCAGTTAGCCAGTTGGCGTACATGCGCCTCGGTAATTTTTTTGTTATCGTAGTTGCGCAACACGGCTTCCAGTACAATGCGGATGCAAACCGGCAGACGCGAAATGGGTCCTATTCCGGCAGCTTCCAGCGCGGGCAGTGAATAGAACAGGCCGGAATTATTATTGGCGAGCGGGAAGGGGCCGCGAGTATTAAATAAGTTGTGCGACATGACAAGGGCTCCGGGGCAAACGCTACAAATCAAGATTATAGCGTGACGAGACTTTGGCGTGCTAGCAGCCTGCTGACTAATGGAAAAATAGTTGTTTTTAGCTGAAGCCAGACAGGGCTTAGGGAGTCTTTAAATTTGACGCGATTCAATGTGTTTACTATATACTTAGGTCGAGTATAGGATTTGCTTTTGAGTGAGTAATACGCAGCCTTGCTGGAATAGTTGTTTAATTCCGACGTGGGTATTATTTTGGAGGGTTTGCTATGCACCCAATCACTGTGGCAATTGCAGATGCGGATGGTAATAGACGCATAAGGTATGAGCATTCCTTGCAAGATGATCTTGGCGTCGTGTTGTTGACGGATGTTGCGTCAAGCAATGAAGCTGAATTTGAGACCCGTCGGGCGAAGCCGCGCACCAATATTACTGTAGCTGAAAATGAATTAGCCAGGGCCATGCGTCTTAATCCACGCGTTCTGCTGGTTGATTTAAATCTGTGTTCAGATGTAAATTTCAGCATGCTAGGATCGTTGCATCGGCAGTGTCCCGCGACATTTGTTGTTTTGTTGGTCGAAGGAAGTGGTTCAATAAGCGAAGAAGCAATCATGCAAGCCATGGAAGCGGGTGCGCGCGGCTATCTGAGCCGCGAAACTGCTCATCATGAGCTTGCAAAAGTCGCACAGGTTGTTGGACGTGGTGAGATATGGGCACCACGTAAAATGCTCGGTAAAATTATGGATCGGGTTCTGCGCCATGAAGTACTCCATTAGTGTTGTTAAGGTTGAGCAAGCGCATAGCTTGATGCTTGCCAGCCCAAGCATGCGTAAGCTTGACCGCTGGAAGCAAGGGTTGAATGGCTACGCCCGGCTATTGCATATACAAAATTTGGACTCGCTCAGGGATGAGGTGGTGCAGGTCAAACCTGAAATTCTTCTGCTTGACTATGAATTACCTCAACTGGATGGTGCGCGCGGCATTGTTCGCTTGAGGAGATTAAGTCCGCACACAAAAATTGTTATGATGAGCGGCTCTATTTCTGATGAGGAGGAGTGGGCGTTTTTCAGGGCAGGTGCGCGTGGTTGCTGCCGAGACGATATTAGTTTGGAATCCCTGCAAACCCTAGTCGCAGCCGTTCAGCAAGGTGAATTATGGATTCGGCGCACACTTACCTATCGCTTGCTGGAGCAGATGGGAGGGGCATCAAATAAAAAAATTGACCGGACATATCTCGGTCTGCTCGCAAGCCTTACACAGCGTGAATATGAAATTTCAGTGCGGGTAAGTATCGGCGAAAATAACAAGCAGATTGCCCAAGCCCTGAAAATTACCGAGCGTACGGTGAAGTCTCATCTGACAGAAATCTATCGTAAACTGGGGGATGTTGACCGGCTAAAATTGGCGCTCATTTTGTCCGGAGACGAGCGTCAAGTTCGCAGAGGTGTAGTTGGATAACACTGCCAGGGAAATTAGATTTATTGCTTCTCACAAGATTAAAACACCGATTTTAGTCATGCTGCGGGCTTGGCAGAGCGGTTTCTCCTATCGGGTTTTGCGCGATTAGACGATTCCGGCCCCCTTCAACCAAGCTGCGCTAGCCCACCCACCCTTCAGTAGGGCACCTCTAAAAATCCAAATTTCGTCGCAGTACTGCGTTGCTCACACCCTTCGGGTGCGAGGACCTCTCCGAGACAAAAAATTATTCCTTACACATCAGGTATATGCTGCGTCGCAATTTTTTGCTCGCGCCTTGCCTTGCTTAGAATTTTAAATTTTAAGAGGTACCCAGTAGGTGGTAGTTCAGTCAAAATCATCATCAGCGCTCACCTGATAAAAACACCCTCAATTTTGCTCGGCAGTGCCGGGGCAACAATTAATAAGTGATGTACCTGTACCAAGGTACAGTACCGCTTATAAATCTATTCTAATAGTATCGGGACATACTCCTACTTCTGCGTGGTCGGTAATGATGGGAATGGGGTATGGGGTGGCTGCAATTTTGAATTTTATCTGGGGTAATTTTTATAACTTTAATTTAAGGAGAGTATCATGAAAGATAATTTCTCGCGTGCGGTGTCTGTTGATGCGACCGCACGGCGTGGCCTTGCCGCCGAGACAGCAACAGTAAAAAAATCTGTCAAGGCAATGTTGGCTTCACTGGGTATGGCAGCCGCAATAGGTATGTTTTCACCCAGCGCGAATGCCCTGGCTTGGACTCTAAGCCCGGATGCGAATGCCTTGGCATTTGGCGTAACGGTTGTTGATGGTGTGGCGCAGATCGGCTCAGCAGATACGCCGGGGCAACCAGCGGGAATATTCGGGGCTGGCTTTACTCAGACGGGGACAAGCTTCAGTATGGACTTTGACGCAGACCTTTATACTTGGGATGCATATAATGCGCCTGCAGGTACAGGCACTGGCTGGTGGGATGCATTTGTCGTGACCGTTAGCACTGTTGACTATTACTGGAATCTCGTTCTTTCGGATCCGGTAGTGGCAAGCGCGAGCACTTGGGTATGGGGCGGAACAAGTTATTCTGACGATATACTGGAAAATTACACTTCTGCTACGTCAAC
This sequence comes from Gallionellaceae bacterium, assembly GCA_030646595.1. Lineage (GTDB taxonomy): Bacteria > Pseudomonadota > Gammaproteobacteria > Burkholderiales > Gallionellaceae > Nitrotoga. The sequence continues at coordinate 6,339 of JAUSKS010000115.1, forward strand.
TACAGATAACATCAGCCTGACCAGTTCTTCACCTACTACTTTTTACGTAAGCCTGGTATTGGATACCAAAACGTCCCCAAACACTGATACCAATCACCCTTCCTGGGGTAGTTTTCATGTCAACGTAGCACCTGTCCCTGAACCGGAAACCTATGCCATGTTGCTAGCTGGTCTTGGCCTGATGGGTTTTTCTGTTCGTCGCAGGAATAAAAATACCTGATTTAGACTTGGTAAGTATATCAAAAATGTGTCATCCCACTTTAGGTGGAGGTGACACATTATTGAAGAGTGCGTCTGAACCACTGAGGATGTTGGGGGAAAAATGTTCGACTCTAAAATTATTCGCTCATTATTATTTGCAGCTAGCCTTGCTGCTAGCGGCTCGACTTATGCAGCAGTAACAACTATTTACGACTTTGGGAGTTTATTGACAGGGGACGTGCCGAGTTCGTTGCCAGATTCTTTTGCATCCGCCCCCTTTGCGCAACTGCAAGCGACCGACAATGGCGGTGGTGTTTGGGTGTTTACGCTGACCATCAACAACAATTTGTTCAGCAGCTTCGGCAGTAATGCATTTTTGGGGTCAATGACTTTTGACTTTACTCCCGACCCCAGCATGAGTAAACCTCCAACCGCTTTCCTGGGCAGTAATGTAGGTGGCGTCACGTCGGTTAATGTCATCGATGGAACTGGCCTTGGCGGATTGACTGATATCGATTTTGGAACCGCATTCGGACAAGGAGCAGGAAACAGGCTTTCTCAGAATGATTGGGTCAGGTGGGGTGTCGCCGGTTTG
>JAUSKS010000119.1 GCA_030646595.1 Gallionellaceae bacterium
AAGAGAAGGGCTGCTTATGACACAACCACGATTCCATAAAAACACCATCCTCGGCGTCGGTCTGATCGGCGGCTCGTTTGCCTTGGCACTGCGCAAAGCTGGCGCAGTGGGAGAGGTGGTGGGTTTTGGACGTAGTATGCAAACCCTGCAGCAGGCGCAGCAACTGGGTATCATAAATCGCATCGGACAGGATGTTGCTGCCGAAGTCGGCGATGCCGATTTGGTATTGCTTGCTACACCCGTCGGCCAGATGGCCGACATCATGGGGCGCATTGCACCACATCTCGGCACCAATACTTTAGTGACCGATGCTGGCAGTACCAAGGGGGATGTAGTCCACTATGCCCATACGCATTTGTCCAAACGCCTTGCTTGTTTTATTCCGGCACATCCCATTGCTGGTGGGGAACAAAGTGGTGCAGCAGCAGCGCGAGCTGATTTATATCAGGGCAAAAAAGTAGTCTTAACACCGCTACCAGAAAATTCTGCACAGGCAGTGATGCGCGTGAAACAAGCATGGGAATTATGCGGTGCGTCAGTCAGTGAATTGACTGCACAACAGCATGATGAAGTCTTCGCCGCAGTCAGTCACTTACCTCATTTATTGTCGTTCGCGCTGGTGCATGACCTGGCGCAACGCGATAACCGCGACCTCCTGCTATCCTTTGCCGCCAGCGGTTTCCGCGACTTCACCCGTATTGCGGCCAGCTCGCCGGAAATGTGGCGTGATATTTGTTTGGCTAATCACACAGCATTGACGCGGGAGCTGAAACAATATGCGGATGAATTGTATGTGCTTTTCCAGGCGCTGGAAAATAAGGATGCCAAAAAGCTGGAGGATATATTCCGGCTGGCCAGCACAGTGCGTGGTGGCTGGACTCCGCAATAGCAATCCCCTAATACCGGTTTTATATTGATTGTGGGCTGTTTTCCCTATAACATGGTCATGTGCAGCACATGCACATCATACTCATAAAGGAGTAATCATGACGACAGCGACACAACGTATCCCGGTACTGGTAACCGCAACCGAGAAGCAACGAATTGCCAGGATGGCAAAAGACACAGGTTTATCCATGGGTGAGTTTCTTAGACGCGCGGCTGTTTCGTTCAGCCCGTCACAGGATGATGCCGCGATGGAAGGCATGATCGTGCAAATGCTTAAAACGACGAAAGCAGCCAATCAAGCTTTGGGTGATGCCTTGGCGCATGTGGAGAAATCGAATAAGCGCATTGCGACGATGGAAGCGAAGCGCCATCTAAAGGTTGTTTGATATGGGCGTTACCGACAAAATGTGGGATGCCATCACCACAGTCATTAAAATGAATGACAAGGTGGAACGTCTGGCCGGAGCAGTTAAAACGCAGCAGGATAAGATCGAGAATTTGACCGAGCGCATGATCCGGCTGGAAACTGCCCTGGAAATTGCACTGACCGGAAAGCCAGCTTCGATACGTCGTATAGAACACAAAAAATGAGTTTTCCCCAGAAAGATGTGCGGCAGGCATAGCAGGTGCTCCCGCTGCCCTGCACAGTGTGCAAACCGATGCAAGTATTCAGCCTGGATGGTTGCTTTTAAATAGGCTAGTCTATATACTGGTCTATATAAATTCGCCTTGCAGGAGAAAAACATGAAAATCGAAATTGGCTCGTATGAAGCAAAAACAAAACTTCCTGAATTGCTGCGGCAGGTAAAAACCGGAAAAAGTTTTACTATAACCAATCGCGGGGAAGCCATTGCAGATCTGGTGCCCAGCGCAGGTGTGAGAGCGAAGGATAAAATTGCGGCAGCTGAAAAGCTTAAGGCCTTTATGCTGGCCGATCCAGTACGTAAAATAAATATCAAAGAGCTCATTGCGGAGGGACGCGCGTGAGTTTTGTCCTGGATAATTCGGTGACCATGCGTTGGTTCTTTGGTGACGGCAAGCCGCAAGAAATTGCTTATGCTGGAAAAGTGCTGGATGCGATGAAAAAGACCAGTGCTCTCGTGCCAGTGACATGGGGATTGGAAGTGGCAAATGTGATTGCCAAAGCGGAAGCGAAAGCTTTAGTGACAGAAGCGCGGAGCGGGGCATTTCTGGAAATGCTGGAAGGTGTGGATATTGAGGTGGATGCTGCCACATACAGCCACGCGCTGTCTGATACTCTGCAACTGGCACGGCGCTACAAGTTATCTGCCTATGATGCTTCCTACCTTGAGCTGGCCTTAAGATCAGGTACGCCGTTGGCTACGCTCGACGAGGATTTGCAGAGAGCTGCCAAGAAGGCAGGCGTGAAGAAATTTGGCTAAACTCCAAGCAACACATAGCTCAACTGACCAATAGCAGTCATCAATACTGCCTACACTACACCCACGATTTTAGATGATGATACCCACTGCATTTATTGATCTTCCCCCTTTACTGAGCGCGCAAGGCACAGTGCGCTTGCCAGGTTCAAAAAGCATTTCCAATCGTGTGTTACTGCTGGCAGCACTCTCCACCGGGATCAGCGAGGTGCGTGATCTGCTGCATTCGGATGATACTGAACGCATGCTGGATGCTTTGCATACCTTGGGCGTGAAGATAGAGGCACTGGGAGACAATGCTTATCGCGTCATGGGTTGTGGCGGAAATTTTCCAGTCAAGCAAGCTCAGTTGTTTCTCGGTAATGCAGGCACGGCATTCCGTCCGCTGACCGCTGCACTGGCGTTGGCAGGCGGGCGCTATGAGCTGTCAGGTGTGCCGCGTATGCACGAGCGGCCTATTGCTGATCTGGTGGATGCGTTGCGCGCGCTGGGGGCGGATATTCGCTATCAAGGCCAGGATGGTTTTCCGCCCCTGGAAATTTCTCCCGCTACGATACACCGTGGTGGCCGCATCGCGGTGCGAGGCGATGTGTCCAGTCAATTTCTTACTGCACTATTGATGGCCTTGCCTTTGCTACCGGAGACCACTACCGTGGAAGTAAGCGGCGAATTGATTTCCAAGCCTTATATCGAAATCACTTTGGCCATGATGGCGCGTTTTGGTGTGCAGGTGACGCGCGGTGGCTGGCGCGCTTTTACGATTGCTGCGGGCAGTCGTTATGTAGCACCGGCCATCATTCATGTGGAAGGCGACGCGTCGGCTGCTTCCTATTTTCTGGCGGCAGGGGCGATAGGTGGTGGACCGGTACGGGTTGAGGGGGTGGGCCGCGACAGCATACAGGGTGATGTGCGTTTTGCTGAGGCATTAGCAAAAATGGGGGCACGGATTACCATGGGCGAGAACTGGATGGAAGCCCATGCGCCAGCCAGTGGTAAGCTGAATGGCATAGACCTGGATTGCAATCATATTCCCGATGCTGCCATGACCTTGGCTGTAGCTGCGCTTTTCGCCGACGGGGAAACGACATTGCGCAATATCGCCAGTTGGCGCGTTAAAGAAACTGATCGCATACACGCCATGGCCACCGAGTTGCGCAAATTTGGCGCAGAGGTGGAAGACGGCCCAGACTTTATTCGCATCACTCCCCCTCAATCCTCAATCCTCAACCCTCGTTCCTCAATAGATACCTACGACGATCATCGCATGGCCATGTG
>JAUSKS010000128.1 GCA_030646595.1 Gallionellaceae bacterium
ATACACAACCTTGGCAAGCGATGCCGCAGCCCCTGCTGAAAGCAGGAGCGCTGCAGGATGCCATTTTCAACAGCGCCAACTTTTCCAGCATCGCCACCGATGCCGAAGGCGTGATCCAGATTTTCAATGTCGGCGCGGAGCGCATGCTGGGCTATACGGCTGCCGAAGTGATGAACAAAATTACTCCGGCAGATATTTCTGATCCGCAAGAAGTCATCCTGCGCGCCAAAACGCTGAGCACCGAACTCGGCACCTCGATTACACCAGGCTTTGAGGCGCTGGTATTCAAAGCCTCGCGCGGCATAGAAGATATCTATGAGTTGACCTATATCCGCAAGGATGGCAGCCGCTTTCCGGCGGTGGTGTCGGTCACCGCGTTGCGCGATGCGCAAGATGAAATCATCGGCTACCTGTTGATTGGCACCGACAACACCGCGCGCAAACAGGTGGAAGCAGAGCAGGCGCTGCTCGACCAGCGTTTGCGCGATCAGCAGTTTTATACGCGCTCGCTGATCGAATCGAACATTGATGCCATTATGACCACTGATCCGCGCGGCATTATCAGCGATGCCAACCAGCAGATGGAAGCACTGACTGGCTGCACCCGCGATGAATTGATAGGCGCACCCTTCAAAAATTATTTTACCGATCCGGAGCGGGCCCAGGCCGGCATTATGCGGGTGTTGCGCGAAGGCAAGGTTACCAACTATGAGTTGACTGCTCAGGCGCGCGATGGCAAGGAAACAGTGGTGTCCTACAATGCCACCACCTTCCATGATCGCGACCGCAAATTGCAAGGCGTGTTTGCAGCCGCGCGCGATGTGACCGAGCGCAAGCAATTCGAACATACACTGCAGGAGAATAATGTTGAGCTGGAAAGCGCCAAGGCAGTGGCAGAAAAAGCCAATTTGGCGAAATCTGAATTTTTGTCCAGCATGAGCCATGAGTTACGCACCCCGCTCAATGCCGTGCTTGGCTTTGCGCAGTTGATGGCATCCGACATTCCCCCGCCATCATCAGGGCAGAAACAATCCATCGATCAGATATTGCAGGCTGGCTGGTATTTATTGCGCCTGATCAATGAAATTCTCGATCTGGCCATGATCGAATCGGGCAAGGTGACCATTTCGCAGGAATCCATGTCGCTTACCGATGTGCTGCATGATTGCCAGGAAATGATCAAGCCACAGGCGCAAAAGCGCGGGATAGAGATGACTTTTCCGCAGCTTGATAATCTTCTGTGCTCATATGTTTATGCTGATCGCACCCGGCTCAAGCAAGTGATGATCAACCTGCTGTCGAATGCAATTAAATACAATCGCATGGGCGGTACAGTGCTTGTCAAGTGCGAGATGAGCGGCGAAAAACGGGTGCGCGTAAGTGTTGAGGATAGCGGCGCGGGTCTTGCGCCAGAACAATTGGCCCAGTTGTTCCAGCCGTTCAATCGGCTGGGGCAGGAGGCTGGCAATGAAGAAGGGACTGGCATTGGTTTGGTGGTGACCAAACGACTGATGGAATTGATGGGCGGTGCTATTGGTGTCGAAAGCCGTGTTGGTGTGGGCAGTATATTCTGGATTGAATTGGCTGCTTCCCATGCGCCGGAGTTGGACAGCATTGAGGAAAGTGCCGTGGGCAAACAGCATCAGTGCGCAACGCATCCATTGTCATCTCAGCGTACGCTGCTCTATGTGGAGGACAATCCAGCCAATCTATCTCTGGTTCAACAATTGATTACGCGGCGCAGCGATTTGAAATTATTGACCGCCATCAATGCTCATCGGGGGATTGAATTGGCTATTGCGCATCAGCCGGATGTAATTTTGATGGATATTAATTTGCCCGGCCTCAGTGGCTTTGGCGCTTTGAAAATTCTGCACGATGATCCGGCCACGGCCCACATCCCGGTCATGGCCTTGTCGGCCAATGCCGTGCCGCGTGATATCGAGAAGGGCTTGCAGGCTGGCTTCTTTCGTTATTTGACCAAGCCGATCAAGGTGGTCGAGTTCATGGATGCACTGGATGTTGCGCTGCATCATGCAGAGCAATACGGCTGGGCCAGCAAGTCAGACAAAGCAATGTAATTGCCGCCGTATAATCACAATCCTCCCTTAACGCGGGGAGGAGCATGTTCTCTTCCCCCGTACTCTTCAAGTTAAATCCGCCTCTATGTGCGACAGCGCACAGAGGGAAGCATGGCAACAGTCCATGATGAATATGTTCACCGAGAAACGAGGAAACGAGCGCCTCGTCTTTATCCCGCCAAGCTCGAACCTTGCCACCTGATTAAACCAAGAAAGACAAAATGAAAAAATGCAATCGTTATTCCCGGCACTTGTTGTGCCTTGCCCCCCTGTTGCTGACCGCTTTTATGGCTGGTTGCGGAGATGGCGGTACCGCCACCACAGTGGAAGCCATTGCGCCCACCGTTATTACCGTAGCGCCTGCTGATGCAGCCAGCGGCGTGGCAATCAATACTAACCTGAGCGCCATTTTTAGCGAGGCGATGAATTCAGCCACGATCACCACTGCCACGTTCACCTTAAAGCAAGGCACTACAGCAGTTGCAGGCGCGGTGACTTATACTGGAATTACTGCAATCTTTAATCCAACGATCAATCTTGCCGCCAGCACCACCTATACTGCGACGATTACCATGGGTGTCAAGGATGTGGCAGGCAATGCCTTGGCTAGCAACAAGACATGGAGCTTTACCACAGGCACCACGGCAGACAGCACTGCCCCCGTAGTCAGCTCTACTATTCCGCTAGATGCAGCTTCTGGTGTGGCCATCAATGCCAACGTCAGCGCTACCTTCAATGAGACGATGGACCCTGCCACGCTGACGACTGCCACGGTTACCTTAAAGCAAGGCACGACAGCAATTGCAGGTGCGGTGACTTATAGCGGAACGACGGTGACCTTTAATCCCACCGCCAACCTTGTCGCCAGTACCACTTATACTGCTACGGTTACCACCGGAGCGAAAGATCTGGCTGGCAATGCTCTGGCAACCAATAAAGTGTGGACCTTTACCACAGGCGCAACCCAGGCAGCAGGTCCTGCCCCCGTACTGCTTGGCACAGCCGAGGATTATGTGATTCTGGCCAAGACCCTGGTTTCAACCACCGGTACAACCGCCATTGTGGGCAGCATAGGTCTGAGTCCCGCCGCGCGTGGTGGTTTGACCGGATGGGGAGAAACTTCTGATCCTTCGGATACCTATTCGACTTCCGCACTGGTCGCCTCTCCCGGAAAACTATATGCAGCCGATTATGTGGGCGGAACAACTTCTTCCGACCTGACCACTGCGGTAGGCAATATGCAGACCGCTTATACCGATGCTGCCGGACGAACATTGCCTGATTTCACGGAACTGTATTCCGGCGATATCAGCGCCCGGACACTGATACCCGGGCTTTATAAATGGGGTACCGGCGTTTCCATGACAGCAGCGGGCGTAACGCTGGCTGGTGGACCCAATGATGTATGGATATTCCAGATTGCGCAAAATCTTACCGTAGGCAACGGGGCCATCGTGACCTTGAGTGGTGGTGCCTTGCCCAAGAATATTTTCTGGCAGGTAGCCGGCCAGGTCACCTTGGGAACAACGGCTGACTTCAAGGGAATTATTCTCAGCCAAACCGCAATTGTGATGCAAACCGGCGCGGTGCTCAATGGCAGAGCGCTGGCGCAAACAGCGGTGACGCTGGATGCGAATGCGGTGACCCAGCCTGCTCCGTAATGTACGACCCACTTCTAAAATTTAACAAAGGAAACAAAATGAATAAATTAACTAGTCATACCCAATTACTCTGTTGCGCTGCCTTGCTTCTGACCACGGTGTTAGCCGGATGCAGTGATGGCGGCGGGGTTCCTCTGGGACCACCTACCGCTGCCGGTGCGGGCACTGGCGTGGGAGGGGCAGGCCGAGGGCCAGCTCCCGTTGATCTGGGCACTGCCAGCAATTTTGTGATTCTGGCTGAATCGCAAATTACCAATGTTCCTACTTCGGTAGTGACCGGTGATGTAGGTTTGAGCCCAGCCACCGGCGCGGGCATAGGGTTGACCTGTGCCCAGGTGACGGGCACCATCTACACGGTAGATGCTGCTGGTCCGCTGCCATGCAGGATAACCGATGCCACTTTGTTAACCTCAGCCATAGGGGCCAAGGGCACGGCCTATACCGATGCTGCAGGACGCGCACCGGATTACACGGAACTGGGAGCGGGCAATATAGGCGGGCTTAATCTGGGACCGGCCACCTATAAATGGGGTACCGGCGTACTGATACCAAGCAATGTCACACTTACTGGCGGTGCCAACGATGTTTGGATATTCCAGATAGCACAAGGCCTCACTGTTGCTTCTGGTGTGCAGATTATCCTGGCGGGCGGCGCATTGCCGCAGAACGTCTACTGGCAGACTTTTGCTGCTGCGGATTTGGGAACGACTTCGAAATTCAAAGGGATCATCCTGTCCCAAACATCGGTTGCAATGAAGACTGGTGCCACTCTGAATGGAAGACTATACGCCGGGACTGCGGTTACCCTCGATCAGAATATTGCCACCCAGCCATAAAGAATACGCGGCGGATAGCTTCCCGCATAAATGAAAAAGGACCGGACCCGGTCCTTTTTCATTGGCGTATGCGGTGCAACAAGTGCAACAAGTGTAGTTGCTTAAGCAATAAAAAGCCGCTATATTGTGGGCTATGCATTTCTCCCGCCACATTTCGCAATTGCACTCCACGTTCAGCCTCCTGGCTGCGCTGCTGCTGCGCGTCGCGCGCTAAATAACCCCCACACGGTTTTAAAGCAGGCGACATCTACGATGATGATCGCGCGTTAAGCACTCATTGGAGTAAAACATGCCAAATACAACAGCAGACAAATTAGTAATATTCGATACCACCTTGCGCGATGGCGAGCAAAGCCCCGGCGCGTCCATGACCAAGGATGAAAAAATCCGCATTGCACGGCAATTGGAAAAGCTGGGCGTGGATGTCATCGAGGCAGGTTTCGCTGCGGCCAGCCCCGGCGATGCCGATGCCATACAAAGCATAGCCAAAATTATCAAGACTTCCACGGTCTGCTCGCTGGCGCGCGCCATGGAGCGTGATGTGCGCGCGGCGGGGGAGGCGATCAAACCGGCAAAATCCGGGCGTATCCATACCTTCATCGCGACCTCTCCCATCCATATGGAAAAAAAGTTGCGCATGCAGCCCGATCAAGTGGTGGAAGCCGCAATCAAGGCCATCAAGCTGGCGCTGGAATATACCGACAATGTGGAATTTTCTGCTGAAGATGCAGTGCGTTCGGAAATGGATTTTCTGGTGCGGGTGTTTGACGCGGCCATTCAGGCCGGGGCAAAAACATTGAATGTGCCGGATACCGTAGGTTACAGCATTCCCGCCTTGTGGGGCGAACGCATCCAGCAATTGATTGCGCGCGTACCCAACAGCAACAAGGTAATCTGGTCTACGCATTGCCACAATGATCTGGGCATGGCCTCGGCCAATTCACTGGCTGCGGTGATGAATGGTGCGCGTCAGGTGGAATGCACCATCAATGGCTTGGGCGAGCGCGCGGGTAATGCCAGCCTGGAAGAAATCGTGATGGCAGTGAAGACGCGCCGCGATGTGTTCAGCTGCGATAGCCGCATAGACACCACGCAGATCGTGCCAACTTCCAAGCTGGTGTCCAGCATCACGGGTTATCCGGTGCAGCCTAATAAAGCCATCGTCGGCGCCAATGCGTTCGCGCATGAATCCGGCATTCATCAGGATGGCGTACTCAAACATCGCGAGACTTACGAAATCATGCGCGCTGAAGACGTGGGCTGGAGTACCAATAAATTGTCATTGGGCAAACTTTCCGGACGCAATGCTTTCCGCACACGCTTGCAGGAGCTGGGCATCGTGCTGGAAAACGAAGAGGCAGTGAATGCCGCATTCGCCCGTTTCAAGGATCTGGCTGATCGCAAGCAGGAAATATTCGATGAAGATTTACAGGCTTTGGTCAGTGAAGGAGTGGTAGCGCAAGTCAGTGAGCATTACCACCTGGTCTCCATGCGCGCGCATTCCGAAACCGGGATATTGCCCAAGGCTCAAGTCGTGATGAGTGTAGGTGGACAAGAGCATAGCGCAGAGATGTCGGGTGGCGGTCCGGTAGATGCGACCTTCAAAGCCATCGAACAAATTGTACACAGCGGCACTGAGTTGCAACTTTATTCGGTGAACAACATTACCAGCGGCACCGATGCCCAGGGCGAAGTAACCGTGCGGCTGGCCAAGGGCGGGCGTATCGTCAATGGGCTGGGTGCGGATACAGACATCGTGGTGGCTTCAGCCAAGGCGTATCTGAATGCCTTGAACAAACTGGACACGGGGGCAGAGCGCGCGCATCCACAGGTGTGATTTGTATAATCCTAAAAACCGCAGTTCAAGCCACAGAGATCACAGAGGACACAGAGAGGGTGCGGGTCGCACACATTTTTCATTCTCACCTGATGGGTGAGGAGATCGTTAACGATAACCCATTGTTTTTGGCTACGACATAACCTGAAGATTAGTCTTCGCCGCAACAAACCGTTACACGGTGTGTTGTCTCTGTGTACTCTGTGTTCTCTGTGGCCAAATGCTTTTTCTAGGATAATCGTAGGGGCGCGATGAATCGCGCCCCTACGGGCTGGACGCAGGAATATTTTTCAGCAATTTGGTCAACTCTGCGAGGGGCAGCGGTCGGCTGAATAAATATCCCTGCAGTTCATCACACGCCAGTGTACGCAGGAATGCCAGTTGTTCGGCAGTCTCCACGCCTTCGGCGGTGACCTTCAAATTCAGGCTTTGCGCCATGGCGACGATGGCAGTGACGATGGCGACATTGTTCTGATCGGCAGGCAGGTTGCGCATGAACGATTGGTCTATCTTCAGCTTGTGCAGCGGGTAACGCTGCAAATGGCTTAACGAGGAATAGCCGGTGCCAAAATCATCAATGGCCAGGCGCACTCCCAGCTCTTTCAAGGCACGTAGCGTGCCGGTTGCTTGCAGACTTTGCATCATGCTTTCGGTTAGTTCCAGTTCCAGATAACACGGTTGCAAACCTGTTTCTTGCAAAATTCCGGCTATCGTGTCTTTCAGATGAGGCAGTTGCAATTGGCGTCCGGAAAGGTTGACTGCCACGCGCATCGGCGGAAAGCCCTGATCCTGCCACGCCTTATTCTGTGTACAGGCAGTGCGCAATACCCACTCACCGATGGGCACAATCAAGCCGGTTTCTTCTGCCAGCGGGATAAATTCTGCTGGCGAAACGATCTCGCCATCCCTGTTCCAGCGCAGCAGTACTTCCACTCCAGCCATGTTGCCGCTGGTGAAGTCCATCAGCGGCTGGTAGTAAAGCATGAATTCGCCGCGTTCCAGCGCATGGTGCAGCGCATTTTCCATGGCCAGCCGACCCGAAGATTGGGTGCCCATATCTTCTGAATAAAATTGATAGTTGTTGCCTTCCCGGTCTTTGGCCGCGTACATGGCGCTGTCGGCATTTTTCAGCAAGGTGGCGGCATCGGTTCCATCGGGAGGATAGACGCAAATACCTATACTGGTGGTGATGTAGAATTGCTGCCCATCCAGCTCATAAGGTTGGGCAATGGAATCCAGGATTTTTTGAGCCACTGCGCTGATGTCTTCCATGGCGGCTACATCAATCAGCAGTACGGTGAATTCATCTCCACCCAGACGGGCCACGGTATCGCCATCGCGCACACACTCCACCAGCCGCTCGCCCACGGCCTTGAGCATTAAATCCGCAGTACCATGGCCGAGTGTGTCGTTAATCAGTTTGAAGCGATCAATATCAAGAAATAATACCGCCGCCAGCCTGTCATGCCAGGGCAGACGGGTAATGGCCTGGCT
>JAUSKS010000130.1 GCA_030646595.1 Gallionellaceae bacterium
GACAGAATCTCCGGCTGCATGCATCCGTGCCTTGGGTTGATTGTTGATCTTCATACCTACCTCTTTGCTCTCTAAACTAACAGGGGTAGGTGTAGCAAGTCATTCTGGCACGGGGGGGCCTTGACCCAATTGAATAGCGTCTGGTCGACCACTCCCAATGAACGTGCCGCCGCCGCAATGCTCTGGCCTCCCTCGACTAGTCGCACTGCCTCTTGCTTGAATTCGAGCGTGTAACGCGCTCTCGTCGTCTTTGTCATTTCCGTTCTCCTTGCGTGAATTTAAACACTCAGCAAGGGATACGTTTTTCGAGGGCAAGGTCACGACGACCAAGTTTGAGATATCGCCAAGCGCCTTCGCCTCCGTGAAAAACGGCGAGACGACAATCAACGACATCCCGGTGATACCGAGAATCACCCCTATAAACAGACCAAAGACAATCAGAGCGACCTTTGCTGCCATGGTGTCCTCAATGCAAAGCCGCCAGCGCAGCTTCCGGCGCTTTGTCCAGAACCTTAAGTAGTGCCTTCGCTGCCCCTGTCGGGCAACGCTTCCCCTGTTCCCAGTTACGGATAGTGTCCAAGGAGACATCAATACGATTGGCAAACTCGGCTTGACTGAAGCCAAGCCGCCTGCGGACACGGCGCGCAAACTTAGCCGAATCCAGCAAAGTCTCGGCTTCGTCGGACAACTTCTGACGTGCAATATCTTCTTCGGTGGCTGAGTCGACACGATCAGCATCGATACGGCCGATAGTCGCGAAAGCCGAATTAGTTGGGTCAATCGTCATGCGGACGGTTTTCATATTGTTTCACCTCACGTTGATTAGCCTTGCGTGCTGAAATGATGCGTATCGAATCAGTTCGCAGCGTGTAGACAATGACGTATACCCGACCATCAATGCGGCCAGTAAGCTGATAGCGTTCTTCGCCATAGCTGAAACGCGTGTCATCTTGAACGAGACGATCCTCATCGAAAAAAGCGCGCGCGGAATAGGCAAAGTCGAAACCTCGATCCCTAAAGCACGCATCGCTCTTCGCTTCATCCCACTCGAACTTCATGGCGCAAGTGTAGTTCATTGGACTACCTTCGACAACTCCAAATCTAGGCGCGTCTTAGCATTTCGATCTCCAATGGACAAAGTCGCATCATGGGGGCTGTCGCTGCAAAAGCATACGCAACGGCTAACTTGACTTCCCCGCCCCCCAGCGCGTTCATGCCAGCTCCACCACAAACGGAGATTTGACATGGAGATGGTCTTGCTGACCACAGCGCAACTGGCCAAGCGGCTGGGCATTGCGGCGATCACGCTGCAAATCTGGCGCAGCCAGGGCATTGGCATTCCGTATGTCAAGCAAGGGACGCGGGTGTTTTACCGGTTGTCGGATGTGCAAGACTACGAGCGGCGCAACGTTGATTCGTTGTCTGCCTGGCTTTTGGGCAGTGACCGGCCGCTGCCGGAAATGGAGGCGTTGGTGCGTGCGGCCAATTTGCCACTGCAAAAAATCCGCCAGCGCATTGCAAATCCGCCAGAAATTGACGGTGACACGGTATCTCCGATTCCGCAACAGCATCCGCAACCGGCGGATTCCGCTAAATCACCAGAGCCTGAGCCAACAGAGCCCTCTGCTGACTCGGACTGGCAGCCCCAGGCCCGACCGGAACATTCTTCCCACCGCAGCCCAATCAATGCCGGGCAACCTTCGGCTCACCGTCCGAACGGCACCTTGGGGGCAAGCCTGGCAACTCCCCGCCCGTTTGCCCCAAAAGCACCAGAACTCATCACCACCCAACAAGCTGCTGCCCGTCTTGGCCTGACGACCAACGCGTTGCACGAACTGCGTTGCCGCGATGATGGACTGCAGATCTTCCAGAAGGGGTTCACGGTCGGCTACCTGCTCGGAGACATTCAGGCGTTTGAGCAGCGCGAGGCTTCGGCCATGCTGGACAAGGTCTTGTCTGCTGGGCAGCCCTTGCCAATGCTTCGGGCGATGGCCACGGCGATGCTTTCGCCACTGGTCACTGACTCCACCACGTCGCTGCCCTTCCCAATCGCACTTCCAGCGCCAGCGCAAACCATCGACGCGCCGTCAAACATTCACCGTTTGCCACCCGTCGGTGTGGAAACGATGCCAACGGTGCCCCTGCTCAAAGATTGCAGCATCGTCGAATCCACCCCGCTGGCGACGCCCGTACCACCCACCGAGCAAGCAACCCCACCAGGAACGGCATCCCCACCGGAACCAGCAACGCCCCAGCAAATGCCGCGCCAACTGATCGCGCCAGCCTTCAGCTCCCAGACTTCGGCACCGAATACGCTTTCTTGGTATCTGATCCACACCAAGCCGCGCCAGGAAGCGCTGGCCCTGACCAATCTGTCGCGCCAGGGTTTTGAGTGCTACATGCCGATGCTCAGGCTGCAAAAGATCCGCCAGCGCAAAACGGCAATGGTGGCCGAGCCCATGTTTCCGCGTTACTTGTTCATCCGGCTCGATACCAGCGGCTCCGGCCAAAGCTGGTCACCGATTCGCTCCACCCTGGGCGTGAACCAGTTGGTTCGGTTTGGTGGCCAGCCAGCCAAGGTGGACGGCCAGCTGATTGACCTGATCCGCTCGCGTGAACAGGGAACACAAGCGCAACCCTTGTTCTCGGCAGGCGACAACGTCACTGTCGCCGATGGCCCGTTTGCGGGGCTTGAAGCCATCTATCAAAACACGGATGCCGAAAGCCGCTCGATGATTTTGCTCAACATCCTGAGCAAGCCGGTGGCCATGCGCATTGACAGTGCCAGCCTGCGCAAAACAGGTTAATCGCTCCTTTAGATCGTGAACTCCATCACGCGCAGGCCCAGCCACCTCGCCTGTGTCCCCACCCGTTTCCCCTCCAGTCCCCATCCAGCAACTTCATTCCCGCATTCCCCCCAAATTGACTTGATAGCTTGTCGCCGCCAGCGCCAACATGGCCACAACCACAACAAGTCCAACCCGCCCCAATAAGCCCCGCCCACCATGCCACCCGATCAAATCAATCCCCTCATATCAGCTCAACCCGCCCCCTTTCGCGCAGCCCAGTACGTGCGCATGTCCACCGAGCATCAGCAGTATTCCACCGACAACCAAGCCGACAAGATTCTGGAGTACGCCCAGCGCCGCAACATCGAAATCGTGCGCACCTATGCTGACGAGGGCAAAAGTGGCTTGTCTCTTGGCGGTCGGGCATCGCTGCAAAAGCTGATTGCCGATGTGGAAACGGGTGTGGCGGATTTCACCCTGGTGCTGGTCTACGACGTCAGTCGCTGGGGCCGGTTTCAAGATGCTGACGAAGCAGCGTTCTACGAATACAAGCTCAAGCGCAAAGGCATCCTGGTCGCCTACGTTGCCGAGCAGTTTGAAAACGACGGCTCGCCGGTCTCAACCATCGTCAAAGGTGTCAAGCGTGCCATGGCCGGTGAATACAGCAGGGAACTTTCCGCCAAGGTGTTTGCTGGCCAGTGCCGCCTGATTGAGTTGGGTTTTAGGCAAGGTGGCCCGGCCGGTTTCGGTCTGCGCCGGGTGCTGCTGGACCAAAGCGGCAACCTCAAAAGCGCCTTGCAGCGCGGTGAGCACAAAAGCCTGCAAACCGACCGGGTCATCCTGGTGCCGGGCACCGATGCGGAAGTGGCCACGGTCAATCAGATGTTTCAGTGGCTGATTCAGGACGACATGGCCATCTCCGCCATTGCCAACCGCCTCAACGGGATTCCCGTCCTCACCGATTTGGATCGCCCCTGGAACTACAGCACCGTGCGCCAGGTCTTGACCAATGAGAAGTACATCGGCAACAACGTCTACAACCGCCACTCCTTCAAGCTCAAGAAAAAGCATGTCGACAACCCACCCGACATGTGGATCCGCAAGGAAGGTGCTTTTACCGGCGTGGTGCCGGTGGCCACCTTCATGACCGCCCAAGAAATCCTGGCCGAGCGCAGTCGCAAGCTCACAGACCAAGAGCTACTGGAACACCTCAAGCGCCTGTATGCCGAATGCGGCAGCTTGTCAGGCTTCATCATCAACCAAGCCTTGGGCCGGGCCACCGCCAGTATGTATAGCTAGCGCTTTGGCAGTTTGTCTCGGGCGTACCAGTTGGTCGGGTTTGGCAATGCGGACCGGCTTGAGTTTATGGAACTCAATCGCCGCCTGCGCCAACTCCACCCAGAAATCATAGGTCGCACCGAGCAAACCATTGCCAGCCTGGGTGGCCAGGTCTGGCGTGACCCCAAGACCGATCTGCTCACCCTGAATGACGAGCTGGTCATCAGTGTGGTGCTGGCACGCTGCCACACGCTGGTGGACAAATATGGCCAAAGCCGCCAGCGCTGGCGTATCCGGTTTGACCCGGCCCGCTTTAACCCGGACCTGACGGTTGCCATCCGACTGGATGCGGCCAACGCCTCGGAGCTTGACTACTACCTGCTGCCACGCTTGGACCTGCCAGAGCAAGAAATCCGGGTCAGCAACCGCAATAGCGCCAATTTTGAGTGTTTCCGTTTTGACAACCTGAACTTCTTTTACGGCATGTCGGAGCGGGAGCGCCTGCACCGGTTTCAACACCACTGAATCACCAACCCCAAGGAGCCTTTGATGCCTATCACCCCGCTAATCCCGCAACCCAACGCACCCCGGAGGGCCAGACCATGATGACCGGCACCCCTGAATCTGTCACCTTCGTGCCCATCAGCCGCATTGAGGTGCTCAACTCGCGCGACCGCAACATGAAGGTCTTTGAAGAGATTGTGGACAACATCCGCAACATTGGCCTCAAAAAACCCATCACCGTCACCGAGCGTCCAGGCCCGGATGGCAAGCTCAGTTACCACCTGGTCTGTGGCGAAGGCCGCTTGAACGCATTCCGCATCTTGGGCGAAACCCACATCCCTGCCCTGGTGGTGGACGTGAGCGATGAAGACGCCTTCATCATGAGTCTGGCGGAAAACATCGCCCGGCGGGGTTACAGACCGCTGGAAATCTTGGCGGACATTGAAATCTTGCGCAAACGCGGCTACAGCGCCGAGATCATCATCCAAAAGACTGGCTTGTCACCCAAGCACGTCAAAGACATCGTTTTTTTGCTGGACCAGGGCGAAGAGCGTTTAATAGAAGGTGTGCAGCGCGGTGCCATTCCACTCACCACCGCGCTGGAGATTGCCCGTGCCAAAGACGGTGATGAAAACCTGGGCGACATGCTGCAAGAAGCCTATGAAAACGGCCAACTCAAAGGCCGCCAGATCATCGAAGCCAAGCGTTTGATAGAAAAACGCCAAGAGCATGGCCCGGCATCGCCCAATGCCGACCAGATCAAACCACCCACTTCCAGCTACAGCCTGGTGCGCACCTACCAAAAAGAGGTAGACCGCCAGCGCAAGATGGTCTTGAAAGCCGAGCACGCCCACCAGCGCCTGCTGCTGGTGGTGCAGGGCTTAAAGAAGCTGTTTGCTGATGAAAGCTTTGTCAACCTGCTGCGCGCCGAAGGCCTGGACACCCTGCCCAAATACCTGTCAGACCGCATCAGCGCCCCAGACACCAGCACCAACACCATACCCCAACCCGAACTTGAAGGAGAAAGCGCATGAACCCCGCCACCAACCTTGCGCCCAAGCTGGCGCAGCTCTACCCCGGCGTTTACAACCCAGACGGCCAGTTGGACAGCGATGCCGATGCCGCTCACAAGCTGCCCACCAAACCCCTCAACACCCTACTGGGGTTTGACCTGGAAACCTACCAAATCCCGCTGGACCAACTGCTGCCCAGCAAAAAAGTGCCAGACGGCATCATGAGCACACGCAAATACAAGCAAATCGTCTCATCCATCCATGAAATTGGCCTGATCGAACCCCTGGCCGTCATCCAGCCCGATGCTAGCAAGTCTGAATACATCTTGCTGGACGGCCATTTGCGCGTGCTGGCCTTTAAAGAACTGGGCCTGAACGAGGTGGCGTGCCTGTTTGCCAAGGACGACGAAACCTACAGCTACAACCACCGGATCAACAGGCTGTCGACGATCCAAGAGCATTACATGATCCGCCGCGCCATAGACCGGGGCGTCAGCAAAGAGCGTCTGGCGCGCGCCTTCAATGTCAACCTGAGTTCCATCAACCGCCGCATCAACCTGCTATCCGGCATTTGCCCCGAAGCCATTGCCCTGCTGCAAGACCACCAGTTCACCCCGGAAGTGACGCGCATCTTGCGCAACATGAAAGCCGCCCGCCAGGTGGAGGCGGTGGAGCTGATGGTGGCCAGCAACACCATCACCGTGGCGCATGTGGAGGCGCTGCTCAAAGCCACCCCGCCCGAGCAGCGGGCAGACGTGCCACCACCGGAGCGTGACAGCAAAACCGCCCCCATGGAGCAACTCGTCAAGCTGGAAAAAGAGATGAGCCAGGTGGAAGCCACCTACAAAGAGGCAGAAAACCATTACGGCTCAGACCTGCTCAACCTGGTGGTGGCAAAAGGCTATTTGACCAAGCTGCTGGCCAACGCGGCCGTAAAAAGCTACATCGAGAGAAAAGAGCCAGAGATTTTGAGCCACCTGGAGCTGGTGGCCAACACTGTCAGCATGGAAGAGGCGGTGCAGCAGCAACAGGGCGAAACGCTACTCAGCGTGGAGGGGTAAATGCTGGATAGAACAGTTGTCAGGTGCGAAATTATTTTTTGCATCGCACCAAATTGGGTAAATCCTTGGCTAGAATCGTTTAAAAGTAAAACAATAGCGCGTTACCGGCCAACCTGTCACACGTCCATCTGGGCGCCCACTGGCTGCGGTAGCTATTCTGAATTTACTTGTTTTCAGATTCCAGAACTTGCCAGACCGAATTTACCCGATGACCACACGCCGCCAGACTGCCAACGACGACACCCTGTTTTGGACACTCAAAGTGCTCCAGGAAAACCCTGGCGTGTCCCAACGCACTTTAGCCAAAGAAGTGGGCATCAACGTCAGCACCATCAACTTCTGCCTGAAAGCCTTGGTAGAAAAAGGCTGGATCAAGATGGGCAACTTCAGCAAAAACCCCGACAAACTGAGTTACGCCTACCTGCTCACCCCCACCGGGGTGGCTGAAAAGGCCGTGCTAACCCGGCGCTTCTTGCAGCGCAAGATGGCTGAATATGAAAAGCTGCGGGGTGAAATTGAGGAACTGCAGCGTGAGACTGAAAAAACTACTTCACCGCTTAAAAATCTAAATAGATCAAAGATATGAACCTTTCAGACATCAGAATTGCCATCATCGGACTTGGTTACGTCGGTCTCCCTCTTGCAGTCGAGTTTGGTAAACATTACGACACACTTGGTTTTGACATAAATTTGTTGCGCGTTGATCAATTGCGTAGTGGCCAAGACCGCACCTTGGAGACTACAACTGAAGAGCTTACCAGCGCCACGCAGTTGCAATTCAGTACAGATACCACCAATCTGACTGATCGAAACGTGTTCATTGTTACCGTTCCTACCCCGATTGACAAAGCAAACCGCCCTGATCTAACACCGTTAATCAAAGCAAGTGAAACAGTCGGTAAATCGCTTAGAAAAGGTGCCATAGTTATTTACGAGTCCACCGTTTACCCTGGTGCAACTGAAGAAGTCTGCGTACCAGTTCTAGAAAAGTTCAGTGGACTCAAGTTCAACCAAGATTTCTTTTGCGGCTATAGCCCGGAGCGCATCAATCCAGGAGACAAAGTCAACACGCTCACAAAAATCAAAAAAATCACTAGTGGTAGCACGCCTGACGTGGCGGACACGGTTGATGAACTTTACAAAACTATAATTACCGCTGGCACGCACAAGGCCACTAGCCTCAAGGTTGCGGAAGCAGCCAAGGTTATCGAAAACACGCAGCGCGACTTAAACATCGCATTGGTGAATGAGCTCTCTGTAATATTCGAGCGCCTGGGCATCGACACACTTGAGGTACTGGAAGCTGCTGGCAGCAAATGGAATTTTTTGCCATTTCGTCCTGGATTTGTAGGTGGCCACTGTATTGGCGTTGACCCTTACTACCTTACCCATAAGGCGGAGGAAGTTGGGTATAACCCTCAGGTTATTTTAGCCGGGCGACGGATCAACGACAATATGTCCCGTTACGCTGCTCGCAATCTTATCAAACGAATGCTGGTTAATGGTATCGATGTGGCGCGCAGCACCGTTGGTGTGTTAGGTGTCACATTTAAAGAGAATTGTCCTGATATTCGTAATAGCAAGGTTGTCGATTTAATTCGCGATCTTCAAGCTTGGGGTGTAACCGTGGTTGCAGCGGATCCGTGGGCTGATGCAGCTGAGTTCTCACATGAATACGGGCTCAGTCTTGGTAAGGTTGATGCCCAACATCCAGTAGATTCTTTGGTGGTTGCCGTGGGACATCATAAATATCGCGACTTAAGCCCATCACAATTGCGAACGCTATGCAAGGGGGAGAAACCTGTATTAGCTGATATTAAATGCTTATATAACAGACAAGATGCCGCTTCTGTCGGCTTTACCGTATTCCGACTTTGAAAGAATTTAATTATGCATAACTACACCCCCATCACCGATCGCAAAATACGACTGGCCCTAGTAGGTTGCGGGCGCATTGCCAACAACCACTTTGCTTCCATAGAGGGACATGCAGATAAAGTAGATTTAGTCGATATTTGCGATGTTAATGCTACAGCACTCGCACAAGCAGTTGCAAGAACAAAGGCTATCGGTCACCGCAGCTTAGCCGGCATGCTTCAAAATACCACGGCTGATCTCGTTATCCTCACAACTCCCAGTGGATTGCACCCTGAGCAAACCATTCAAGTAGCGGGATCAGGTCGGCACGTTATGACTGAGAAGCCAATGGCCACCCGTTGGCACGATGGCGTGCGCATGGTCAAAGCATGTGATGACGCTGGTGTGCGCCTGTTTGTTGTTAAGCAAAACCGCCGCAACGCCACCCTACAGCTCCTCAAGAACGCCATGGAGCAAGGCCGTTTCGGCAAAATTTACTCGGTGGCCATGAATGTGTTCTGGACCCGCCCGCAGGACTACTACGACAGCGCCAAATGGCGAGGCACCTGGGAGTTTGATGGCGGCGCCTTCATGAACCAGGCCAGCCATTACATCGACCTGCTGCACTGGATGATTGGCCCAGTGGAGAGTGTCATGGCCTATACCGGCACCTTGGCGCGTAGTATCGAGGTCGAAGACAGTGGCGTTGCTGCCATTCGTTGGCGCAGTGGAGCCATGGGGACGCTCAACGTAACCATGCTGACCTACCCCAAAAACATGGAAGGCAGCATCACTGTGCTAGGTGAAAAAGGCACGGTGCGTATTGGCGGCGTGGCCGTCAATGAGATCCAAACCTGGGAGTTTGCCGACACCCGCCCTGAAGACTCAGAGGTGGCCGCCAGCAGCTACCAGACCACCTCGGTTTATGGTTTGGGTCACCCACTTTACTATCATAACGTGATAGAGACTTTGCGCGGGAATGCCGAACCCGAGACCGATGGCCGCGAGGGCCTGGTCACGCTGGAGCTGCTGATTGCCATGTATCTGTCATCTCGCGATGGTAGGCGCGTAGCCCTGCCGCTAGACTACTAATGACTCCTGCCTAGCAGCATCAAATATGCACATCGCAGTAATAGGCGCAGGCATTAATGGAGCATGCACCGCTTGGGAATTGGCGCGTGCCGGGCACAGTGTTGTGCTGTTTGAGCGGGATACCGCTATGGCACACACGAGCCGTGCATCCACCAAACTACTTCATGGTGGCCTCCGTTACCTGGAAAACGGCGAGTTCCGCTTAGTGCGCGAAGCCCTGTCAGAGCGACGCGCTTGGTTTGATGATGCTCCCCAACACGCCCGACCACTCAAGCTCACGTTACCCATCTACCGCACCGCCCGCCGCCCATCGTGGATGATAAGCATCGGGTTGGGCTTGTATGACCTGTTGGCCACAGGTAGTGGTCTACCGCGCCACACCTGGCAAAGCCAGGAACTTACCATAGGCAAAAATCCACACCTTAAAACCGATGGCCTGCTGGGCTCCTTTACCTTTTGGGATGGCCAGATGGACGACCTGCAACTTGGCTTGTGGGTCATCCACCAAGCGCAAAACTCGGGCGTGAAGGTGTCCGAAAACACCGGAATCAAAGCCGTTCACCCCAGCGGGCAAGTGACCTTTTCCGATGGTGGCAGCATGCAGTTTGAGCAGATCGTCAACGCAGCAGGTCCATGGGCCAGCCAACTTCTGGCCGCCAGCCGCATCAACAGCCAACACAGCCTGGACCTAGTGCGCGGCAGTCACATCGTGCTAAACCGCCCATGCACCAACCCTTGCCTACTAGAGGTGCCTAATGAACGACGCATATTTTTTTCCCTGCCTTGGCAGGGACAGACTCTGGTAGGCACCACCGAAGAGCGCCAGCTAGCTCCAACCCCTGTTACACCCAGCACACAGGAAATAGATTATTTGCTGAACGCTTACAACCATTTTTTTAGTATCCCCGTCACATCGGACGACATCAGTTCCACGTTTGCCGGTCTGCGCCCCTTGGTCAAATCTTCGTCTAACCCGAACCGTGCCACGCGTGAATACGCGTTTGAACGTCACGGCAAGCTCATAACTATCTTTGGCGGCAAGTGGACCACAGCCCGCGCCATGGCCCGTCACATTACAAAACTCATCCATAACCCATGAGCAACATCACAGTCCACCCCACATCAATAGTTGACGAAGGTGCCCATATTGGCGAGGGCAGCCGCATTTGGCATTGGGTGCACATAAGCGGTGGTGCGAATATTGGCCGCGATTGCTCTATTGGTCAAAATGTGTTTATAGGCAACCGCGTGGTGATTGGTAACAACTGCAAGATACAAAACAACGTGTCAGTCTACGACAATGTAACGCTTGAAGACGAAGTGTTTTGCGGCCCCAGCATGGTGTTCACAAATGTATACAACCCACGCAGTGCCGTGAGCCGCAAGGACGAATACCGCAATACCCTGGTCAAACGAGGCGTGACGTTGGGTGCCAACTGTACTATTGTTTGTGGTATCACCATAGGCGAGTTTGCCTTCGTTGGCGCAGGTGCAGTCGTCAACAAGGACATCAAACCCTATGCGCTTGTGGTCGGCGTGCCTGCAAAACAAGTTGGCTGGATGAGCGAATACGGAGAACAAATTCCACTTCCGCTAGACGGAGAAGGCCAATACGAATGCCCTCACAGCGAAAACATTTACAAACTAAGCAATCATCAAATCAAAAGAATCACACAATGACTATTCCATTTATAGATCTTAAGACACAGTATCAAACCATAAAGTCCCAAATTCAGGAGCGAATTAATCGGGTGCTCGAGCATGGCCAATACATTATGGGTCCGGAGGTCATAGAGCTAGAAGAAAGACTCGCTGAATATGTAGGAGTTAAGTACTGTATCAGCGCCAGCAGCGGAACCGATACACTGCTTATAGCAATGATGGCCTTAGATATTAGGCCAGGCGACGAAGTAATCACTACACCGTTTACATTTATAGCTACAGGTGAAATGATTTCCCTGCTAGGAGCTATTCCCGTATTTGTCGATATAGACTCTCGAACTTATAACATCGACCCAATGAAAATTGAGGCGGCTGTAACAGCTAAGACTAAAGCCATCATGCCAGTAAGTCTTTACGGGCAGTGTGCGGATATGGATGCAATTAACAACATTGCTAATAAATATGGTCTAGCTGTCATTGAAGATGCAGCTCAATCCTTTGGAGCGACTTATAAGGGGCGAAAATCTTGCGGGCTCTCCACAGTTGGCAGTACCAGCTTTTTCCCAAGTAAACCACTAGGTGCATATGGGGATGCCGGCGCGTTATTTACTAACGATGAAAATTTGGCAAGAATTATGCGCCAAATTCGATTGCATGGTCAGGATCGTCACTATCATCACCCACGAGTGGGGATTAATGGTCGAATGGACACAATTCAGGCGGCAATATTGCTAGCCAAGTTAGACGTTTTTCCAGAAGAAGTGGTTGCGCGACAGCGAATTGCAAGTCGCTATAACAATCTACTTTCTAACAAAACAACATCGCCATATATCGAACCACACAATCAGTCCGTATATGCACAGTACACATTGTTAGTAAACAATCGTGGCGACATTCAGGCGAAATTGAAAGATGTAGGGATTCCGACTGCAGTTCATTACCCAATTCCTCTTAATTTACAGCCAGTGTTTAATTATTTAAAACAACAAGAGGGGTCATTTCCTATAGCGGAAAACATAGCAGAAAAAGTAATGAGTCTACCAATGAGTCCATATCTTTCAGACTATGACATTGAACGTATTACTGTGGCTGTAAAGGCGGCATTATGACTAAAACCTTCATTCACCCCAGTGCGAATGTATCCAATGACACAAACATAGGTGATGGTAGCAAAATATGGATTAATGTTCAAATACGAGAGCATACTGAAATAGGATCAGACTGTATTATATCAAAAGATGTTTATATAGATCATTCGGTCAAAATTGGAAATCGTTGTAAGGTACAAAATTCCGTTTCGATTTATAACGGCGTCACACTGGAAGATGATGTTTTTGTTGGACCTAATGTGGCTTTTACAAATGACAAGATTCCTCGGGCATTTAATTCAAATTGGACTACTACACCAACTGTTGTAAAGAGAGGGGCCAGTATTGGTGCAAACGCCACTATTGTTTGTGGAATAACTATTGGGCAATATGCGATGGTTGCCGCTGGAAGTGTGGTTACTAAAAGTGTACCCGACAATGCATTGGTAGTAGGAAATCCTGCAAGGTTTATAAGTTATATCTGCAAGTGTGGAAATAGACTGGACAAGAATCATATTTGTAAGGTTTGTGGAGAAGTATCACAGATCACTACTACGAGGCATTCAAAGTGAATATTGGTTTAATTGGATATGGATACTGGGGGCCAAACGTGGCCAAAAACGCATTTAATAATAAAAAATTAAAGTTACATACTATTTGTGATAAAAATCAATTGCGTCTAAACAAGGCAAAAGAAATATATCAACAACAATGCAAGTACGAGAGTGACTACAAAACGTTAATAGGCAATCCGGAAATAAAGTGTATAGCAATTGCAGTTGAAACTAGCTCACATTATCAAATCGCTAAAGATGCCCTCTTGTCTGGAAAGCATGTATACATTGAAAAGCCCTTTACATCAACTATCGAGCAAGCTAAGGAGCTGGATGCAATAGGAAAAGAAAAAGGACTCGTGATACATGTTGATCACATAATGATATTTCATCCAATAATACGGAAAATCAAATCACTTCTAGATGCCGGCGACTTAGGTGATTTGATTTTCATTGATTCGATGCGACTAAATCTCGGACAGATAAAAAAAGATGTAAGCGCGATGTGGGACTTAGCTGTACATGATCTTGCGATAATTGATTACATATCGAATGGAAAGATCCCTCATTACATAAATGCAGTTGGTGAAAAATTCTACAATCCTCGAGAAAGTCTAGTATTTTTAACACTGCGATATGAAAATTTCATTGCGCATATTCAATCAAGCTGGATTTCACCCCTTAAGGAGCGACGGATTATTATAGCTGGGACCAAAAAAATGGCTGTTTATGACGACATGAAAACCACAGAGAAACTAATGATCTACGATAAGGGAGTGACAGTTGTTTCTGGTGAAAACATAGAGTATGCCGATTATGTAGTAAAAACTCGTGAAGGCGACGTGTGGAGCCCATTTGTTCCGCAAGAAGATGCATTATTTAATAGCATTGAATATTTTAGAGATTGCGTCATAAAAAATATGCCATCATCTTCCGGGCCAGAGCAAGCTATTAGATTGGCAAATATACTAAATAACGCCGATATTAATATGAATCAATAAAATTCTAGAAGATATACTCCGCATATTGCTACTCACCATGACGCAAAATAATGCACCGTTTGGCATTTAAATGCACAAAAATCAAGTTGATCGAATAATTGCATTATTTTAATGAACTGGGTAACAAAAAAACTAAAAATATGGAAGCGAGAAAATAGCTTCGCGAAAGATGTGCTTGCTTTGAGCGGCTCAAACTTCGCGGTACAAGTACTTAACTTGTTAGCCTTACCAATAATGACCAGAATCTATAATCCATCTGATTTTGGTGTATTGGGAGTATTTTCAGCTATAGTGCAACTTATTACCTGCATAGCCACTTTGCGCTATGAAATACCAATTCCGAACAGTGAAACGAACCGAAATGCATATTATCTTATAATTGTTTGTGCAGTAAACACTGCTGCGATGACAGCAGTTACTTTTATTAGCATAATACTAATCAAGCTATTCGAAATTCAATTTTCGTTTCTAAGTAGTCTAGGATGGTTCATTTGGCTTGTGCCTGTCGGAGTATTAGTTTGTAGCAGCTTTAATATTTTGCAATTTTATGCAATAAGAGAGCGTCAATACCCGATGATAGCGCAAACACGCTTTAGACAGTCGATGATCGCGATTGCAGCTCAACTGGGGTTTGGTCTGCTGCTGAAAGGGGCAGCCGGGCTGATTCTAGGATTTATATTGCAGACAGGAGCTGGCGGTTTGAAATTTCTCAGACACCTACTTTCAAACCGTGCTTATAAAGACAAGAAAATCAATGCTAGGGAACTTAGCGCGACTTACACTCAGCATAGCGCATACTTTAAATATTCCACGCCTGAAGCGCTGTCGCAAATGGGCGCTTTGCAATTACCTCTTGTTATCATTGGCGCATACGTTAACGCCGTTGAGGCAGGACTACTATTCATGGCCAATCGTATCATGCAACTTCCGGTTGGAATCGTCAGCAGTTCTTTTGCTCAGGTATTTTCCGGTTCTGCTGCTGAGTCATTCAAGAATGGAACGCTCAATGTGCTTTTTGTAGATACTGTGCACCTAATGTTAAAATACGCTGTTGTTCCAATATTTATACTTGGAATAGCATGTTGGTCGCTTTTGCCTTATGTACTTGGAGAAGAGTGGTCTCGGGCAGGTGAGATTGCAATCTGGTTGATGGCTGCAACCACTCTACAAAGTCTATCGTCGGCTACTGGCGTCGCACTCTATGTTACGGCGAACGAGCGCCTTGCTTTTTATGTGCAGTTAACAGGATTTGTTCTACGCGTCTTCCCAACTGCATTTTGTTCAATATATTTTCCAAATTACGCAAGCTATGTGTATGCTCTATCTGGAGCGTTGCATTATTTTTTATATCTTATCGCGGTTTCCGTGATCTGCAAAACAACAAAAAAACAGTACATCCGTTTATTTCATCAATTTATGAATGTTTTATTTATCTGGATGTTTCCAGCTATAGGTTTAATCGCGGTTATTCAGCTCGCTTATCGCTGATTTTTTTTAAGTTTAGGAATTAATAAATGAATTTGACAGACCATTTTTTCGGAAAAAAGGTTTTAGTAACTGGGGGGGCTGGTTTTATCGGTGCTCACATTTGTGAAGGTTTGCTCAAGTGTGATGCCGAGGTGTACTGCCTTGACAACTTCTCGGCTGGACGATATTCTAATATACGTGAATTTATTGACCGACCAAATTTCCACGTGATCGCGAAAGACGTCTGTGATCGAGATGCTGAGATGGAGCTTTTATTTGAAGATCTACACACAGTTTTTAATAATGCTGCTTCCAAGAAAAATATCTGTTTAATCAATCCTCAAAAAGACCTGCAGATAAATAGTGGAGGAACATTAAATTTACTTGAACTTTCCATGAAGCATGGGATCAGTAAGTTTGTTCATGCTTCAACTGGGTCGGTTTATGGCGAACCGAAAATATTTCCAACCAATGAGTCACATCCATTGAGTCCAGTGTCCTACTATGGTGTTTCCAAACTCGCAGGTGAAAGATATGTAGATGTATTTCATAAGCTGTATGGCTTAAATACAACGATTCTTAGATACTTTCATGTATATGGCCCTAAGCAAGAGTCCAATGAATTTGGAGGAGTTGTTTCAATCTTTTTGCGAAAAATTATTGAGGGAAAGAATCCTATTGTATTTGGTCACGGAAATCAAGTGCGCTCGTTCACTTGGGTGAAGGACCTGGTCGAGGCTAATTTGCGTGCTGCCGCCTTCCCTATTTCATGCGGTAAAGCCTATAACGCGGCATCGGGTATTCGCGTAACAATTAATGATCTCGCGCAAAACATGATTAAAAACATGAATGTTGAGGGGCAGTTAAGTATCGAGTACGGTCCACCATTGATAGGTGACATCATGGAATTTGATGTCGCCAACGACGCAATCATGAACGATTTGGATATTGAATTCAATAAAGACTTTTGGGGGACGCTTAAAGTCGCACTTGCTGATTCTGCTGCTTTTCTGAACCGTTAATTAGCTTTCTCATATGCATTCATTGAGGTTAGCAAAAAAACACAAGTGCAATAATATTTGATTTAATTGTTTACTCCATGATAAATAAACTCATTTATCGCTTGCTATTACTAGTTATGGACATTCGCCTTCCTTTTTTTGATCAAATTAGATCTGATTGTGTTAGACGTTTGACCAAATCTCCCAATGGAAGTGATTTGATTGTTATGTCAGGAGTCTTTTTTGAAGGATTTCAATCTATATCTTTGGGTCGCGGCATTTCATTCAATCAAGACTGTTTCATTTCTGGATACGGTGGTCTTATTATAGGAAACGAAGTATCAATTGGTCATCGTGTTTCAATTCTTACTACCGAGCATTTGTATGATGATCCAATCACACCTATACGACGACAACAATCAGATAGGAAGCCGGTGACGATAGGAAATAACGTATGGATTGGGGCAAACGTCACAATCTTAGCAGGTGTAGAAATTCCTGATGGATGCATAATCGGTGCTGGTGCCGTAGTAACAAAAAAATTGGATAATATTAATGGAATTTATGTAGGTAATCCGGCACGATTCATTAAGTCAAGGTTTTAGTAATAATTAATTAGCATCGTTCATATAGTATAACTTTTTAGAGATCTTTTGCTTCAAACGCGAAAGCGATGAAATCGAAAGCTATGCAGCTATCTATTTTATCTAAACAATTAGATCGAACATTATTGGCGGTTTCAAGCACGAAGTGCAACTTTGATTAACCGAGGGCAGGAGGCTGAGGATGTTTAGCATTCAAGGCTTCTAGACCTGCAAGTCGAAGTTGCCAATTGAATTACAAACACCTCAGCCAGATTGAAAGATA
>JAUSKS010000132.1 GCA_030646595.1 Gallionellaceae bacterium
GGCCAGGCACGACAATTCGGCTAAAGAATTTCTTGTCACGAATGGTTCCGGATAGGGAAACTTTTGCGCGGCAGCTGGGCAGTCGTTTTTTGCCTGCAACCAAGGCCAGCCCCAAGGAAATGATGCCCATCGTAGACAAGCCGTTAATTCAGTACGCAGTAGAAGAAGCAGTGGCAGCTGGCATTACCGACATGGTATTTATAACTGGCCGCAATAAACGCACGATAGAAGATCATTTCGATAAGGCCTATGAAATTGAAGCAGAGTTGGCAGCGCGTGGCAAAGTAGAGTTATTGCGCGCGGTGCAGGAAGTGGTTCCCAAACATGTAAATTGTATTTATATACGGCAGACCGAGCCGCTCGGCCTGGGTCATGCCGTGTTATGTGCCCAGCCTGTTATTCAGGATCAACCATTTGCCGTGATACTGGCGGATGACTTGATAGATGGCGAGATTGCCGCCATCAAGCAGATGACCGATATTTATGAGCGTTATCATTGTTCGGTGCTGGGTGTACAAGATGTGCCGCGCGCGCAGACCAGACAATATGGTATCGTCAGCAGCAGCAATCTGGCATTGAATGTGGAGCAGGTGCATAGCATTATCGAAAAGCCGCTGCCACAAGCAGCGCCTTCCACCCTGGCCGTGGTCGGGCGTTACATTCTGACGCCGCGTATTTTTCATCACCTGGCTCAGATACAAGCCGGGGCGGGCGGCGAAATTCAATTGACTGATGGCATAGCCGCCTTGCTGCATGAAGAAAAACTGTTGGCCTACCGCTTTACCGGAACCCGTTATGACTGTGGCTCCAAGCTGGGGTATTTGAAAGCGACCGTAGCCCTGGGACTCAAGCATCCCGAAGTAGGCGATGAATTTTCTGCTTATCTGACTTCCATCAAATGATAATTTCCAACCAGCAGGCGCGCGATATTCTGCAACAAGCGGAATTGATCGTGACTGAACAGCAGGTGCAAGCCGCGCTAGCGCGAGTGGCGCGTGAAATTAATAGCCAGTTGGCCGATGTTCATCCTTTGGTATTGTCGGTGATGGGCGGTGCCGTGGTATTTACCGGGCAGTTATTACCGCTGCTGAATTTTCCGCTGGACTTTGATTATGTGCATGTCTCGCGCTATGGCAACAATGAGCAGGGCGGGGCGTTGCGCTGGAAAGTGGAACCAGGCGAAACCGTGCGGGGCAGAATAGTGCTGGTGGTGGATGATATTCTTGATCAGGGAGAAACTTTGGCTGCGATTAAAAAACGGGTGCTGGATTTAGGCGCGACCGGTTTTTATAGCGCAGTTTTTGCCGATAAACTCAACGGTGCCAGCAAGCCCATCCAAGCTGATTTCGTCGGTCTGGAATTGCCGCATCGTTTTGTGTTTGGTTTTGGTATGGATGTACAAGGTGCGTGGCGTAATCTGCCTGCGATTTATGCTGTGAAGGAAATTTAGAAGCTTGCACCACAGAGACACAGAGGCACAGAGAAAACCTAATAAAGAATTTTGCCGAGATACAGGTATTATTGTTTTGTTTTTCTCTGTGCCTCTGTGGTGAAATGTTTTTTATATAGGAAGAAAAATGCTGGCAATTATTGGTGGAACAGGGCTGACGCAGTTGGCCAATCTTGAAATAACGCATCGGCAGGTAATGCGTACGCCCTACGGCGAACCATCAGGTGCCATAACCTTTGGTCGCTTGCGTCAACATGAGGTGATGTTTATCGCACGGCATGGCTATGGTCACACCATTCCGCCGCATGAAGTCAATTATCGCGCCAATCTATGGGCACTGCATGATCAGGGAGCCAAGCGGGTGATTGCGGTGGCAGCGGTAGGTGGTATTCGGGCTGATCTGGTGCCGGGCGTGCTGGTACTGCCCAATCAGATTATTGATTACACCCATGGGCGTGAATTCACCTATTTCGACGGGCGTGATCGTTCCGTAATCCATATTGATTTTACTCAGCCCTATAGCTCGAAGATGCGGCAACAAATTCTGGATGCGGCCAAAATAGCTAAAGTATCCTGCCTCGATGGCGGGGTATATGGAGCAACGCAGGGGCCGCGCCTGGATACTGCAGCCGAGATCAATCGCCTGGAGCGCGACGGGGTAGACATGGTAGGCATGACCGGCATGCCGGAAGCTTCACTGGCCAAAGAACTAGGCCTGGATTATGCCGCCATTGCGGTAGTGGTCAACCATGCAGCCGGACGGGGTAATAGTCGCGAGAGCATTCATCTGGAAAACATCAGCTCGGTGGCGCAACCTGCCATGGCCAAGGTGCGCAGCATATTGGAATGCATGGTTGATAGTGATGGCAATTAAAGAAGTATTGCGCATGGGTGATGCGCGCCTGTTGCGCGTGGCCGAAGAAGTGCGCGATTTTGACACCCGACAACTACATGCCTTGCTGGCTGATATGCGCGACACCATGCAGGCACTGGATGGCGCAGGATTGGCCGCGCCGCAGATAGGCGTGAATTTGCGCGTAGTTATTTTTGGCGTAGAAAAAAATCCGCGCTATCCTGATGCAGAAGAAGTGCCGCAGACAGTGCTGATCAATCCGCGCATCACACTCTTGACGGAAGAAATGGAAGAAGACTGGGAAGGTTGCTTAAGCGTGCCCGGTTTGCGCGGGCGGGTGCCGCGCTATACCCAGCTGCGCTATCAGGGCCGGGATGAATATGGTGTGGCGATAGACCGCACGGTGAGCGGTTTTCATGCGCGCGTGGTACAGCATGAATGTGATCACCTGGATGGAATTTTGTATCCCATGCGGATTAAAGACCTGCGCAACTTTGGCTATACCGCGGTGCTGTTTCCGGATGGTGGACAGCAGGATGATTGAACCTAAAAACCGCAGTTGCATGGTCATAATCATGCTCTGAGGCAAGCTAGCAACGGGTGTTCC
>JAUSKS010000133.1 GCA_030646595.1 Gallionellaceae bacterium
GCTCCCATCGTATTTCAAACACTGCCCGACAAACAATTAGCGGGCATGCTGGCAGGCAAGCTTTTCACAGCTATGGCCAATGTTGGCATGGGATGTGCATTATATTTACTGGCCTATTATTCCATGCAGTTGGGCAAACAGGTTTTTCAGCACAAGGTAGTTTGGGTGATAACAGCCATGCTGTTCCTGACTTTAGTTGGGCAATGGGGTATCCAGCCGATTATGGCCGAACTCAAAGCACAAGCATTACCTGCTGAAGTCATGCATAGTGTTTTTGCAGAACAATTTAAAACTTGGCACGGCGTAGCAAGCATTATCTATTTGGTACAAAGCCTCCTAGGGATCATGCTGATTCTACAGACCAAAAGATAGTTGACCAGTTTGACGTGGAAGGGTAGCCTTCCGATAAATCAGGTTGAGGTTAATAATTATTTCGGAGGAAAAACTAATGTTGTTGCGCCTTATTCTTGTTTTTACCCTACTCACTGCCAGCACCCAGGTTTTGGCAGATGCCGTTGATATCAATCTGAGCAACGATGTCGCTCAATTCCAATATCTTGCCCCCATGGGGCAAGTCGGCCAGGGGAAATCCGAGTTTCATATGGGTTTTCTCTATAATGATTCGAATAATATATTGGGGGACATGGGACTGTTAGTTAAGAATAATGCGGGCAATGCGGACATTCTTTCAGGCGGGATAGGGGGCAAGGTTGTGGTTGCCAGGATAACCAGCAATAATGCTGCGGCCTTGGCCTTGGGTGGCAAGCTACGTTATGCGCCCTTTGCCGATAAGCGCTGGGGCATTATCGGGCAGGTTTATTTTGCTCCTGATATTGTGACCTTTGGAGATGCAGACCGTTATATACAAACGGGGGTAGGCATAGAATATGAAATAATGCCGCAGGCAGCAGCTTATGTTGGCTATCGCAATATAAAAGTCGGAATGAAAGCTACGCTGGCTCCCGATGCGCGCCTGGATGAAGGGGCTCATATCGGAGTCAGGATTGCGTTTTAGTAATTTACGCCTATAGGCTTAAAAGATTCACTAATCATCTCTTTGCCCAGTGTAAAAATGACTAATAATCAAACACCAGGACATACCCCCCGCTTTTTGCTGTTCAATTGGCGGTTCGTTATCAAGACGGTGCTTATCGTTGCGGCGGTATCTTGTGTAGCAGCAACCCTGGTGCTTATTTTTGTTTTGGGAAAGTCCGGTACTACTCATGCTGCGGTCAGCTCTTATTTCAGCCTGAGCCGCAAACAAATCGGCCCCACTTTGATATTTGTTGGTTTTTTTATGGTGGGATTTGCGGGCTTCATGACCTGGTTGTTCGCGCTTTACACCAGCCATTACATTGCCGGACCTTTGTATCGTTTTGCGCGCAACATTGAAATACTAATCAAGCAAGGACTTGTCACTCCCATACCAACCCGCAAAAAAGATCTTCTCAAATTGCAGGAAAAACAAATGCAGCTTAGCGTTGCCAAGCTGCAGCAACATTATGGCGCAATCCGCGCCGCTACCGAGGAAGCCTTATTACAACTTAATTCACAGTCAGCCGTTTCAATAAAAAAATTAAAAGAGCTTGATCGTGAAGTACGCCTTTAATCTGCGCTGGTTTATTGCCTTACTTTTATTGCTAACACTAGGAGCAGCTGCATGGCTGCATGCCAAATCCCAGCCTGGCATGCATCCGCTCAATACCGATTGTGCGAATTGCCATCTTGCGGGTGCCAATACCGATGCTAGCAGTGCAGGCACATTGATTGCCAGCCAGGAGAAATTGTGTAGCGGGTGTCATAAGGATGCGCTTGAAGTAAGTCATGTCACGGGTTTTACCCCACCCGCACAATACAAAATTCCGGCAGCCTACCCGCTTGATTGGAAAGGTGACCTGACCTGCAGTACCTGCCATGACATCCATAGTATGCGGCCAGGAAAATTGCGCGGTAGCGCGCGCGGACAACAATTATGCATGGCTTGTCATACCGAAGCGTTTTTCGATAACATGGCTGACGGTGGTGTTTCCATTATGCAATCGGGGCATACCGGGGCAGCTATTGCAAGGAATTGGGATAACCTCGACCAGTATTCCCTGCAATGCCTCAATTGCCATAGCGAGAATGGGGAGGTTTACGTGGATACCAACCAGATTGTGCGGCATGATCTAAATCATCCTATAGGGCGCAATTATGCTGCCGCAATGGCAGCAGGCGGCTATAAGCCTGCTAACCAGCTGTCCCGAAAAATCCTGCTGCCGAGTGGTATGATAAGTTGCGTCTCGTGCCATGAAAGCTACAGCAAGAACCACGGCAAGCTGGTCATGGCTACCACCAACTCAACCCTGTGCTTTGAGTGCCACGAGTTATGAACACAGCCCCTGCCTCCGCTTTCAATAAACGGCATATCATTTATGTTGATCATGCCTTGCAAAAATGGTTATTGGTGGTGCTGATAGCGCTTGAAATAGTGCTGATTACGGGTACTTTGTGGATGCTGTATTTGCAACTCACCAGCGTGGTCGAAACTCATCTATTTCGTGCACACTCTGCCGCAAAACCGGATATTTATCCCTTACTGAAAACCGGGCTGATTGGCTTGAGCTGGCTGATTATTTTTAATGTGCTCTCGCTATGGATAGCAGACCGGATATGGTCACGTCAAATCAACTCCATATTACAGCCCTTCACCGAATTGGTAGGCAAAATAGAGCAGTTGGATTTTTCTGAGGTGGCCCTGCATGATATTGCGCTCGGCGCACAACCTCACCCGGTGATTGAGCTTACCCATGCCTGGCGCACGGCAGAACGTGAACGACTACGGAATATACGCACCGCTATCGCGCAACTGGAAACAACAGGTGATATGACCACTCCCGGCACTGAGGAACGTACACGGGCTACGCTTGAAACCATACGTAAATTACTACCCTAATTTTTATTTTATCTTCCCCGCAGCCACGGTTTTTTCTGGATTTTACGAACGCCTACCTTGCCTAACCTTTCCAGCTTACAAAAATTTCGTGAGTTGCTGATAGGCAAGTCGCTGGATCCACTCAATCCGACCACCCGGCATAATATTATGCTGGTGGCTTTTTTTGCCTGGATCGGGCTAGGGGCGGATGGCTTATCCTCTTCCTGTTATGGCCCGGAAGAAGCATTCCTGGCGCTCGGCCCTCATACCCACCTTGGTCTCTATCTGGCGCTGGCAACTGCATTTACCGTTTTCGTTATCGCGCTGGCCTATAACCAGGTTATTGAATTATTTCCTTCAGGCGGCGGGGGTTATAAAGTTGCCACCCGTTTGTTGGGCAAACATGCTGGGTTAGTGTCGGGGGCAGCATTAATAGTAGATTATGTGCTGACTATTACGATCTCAGTAGCCAGTGGTGCGGATGCACTGTTCAGCCTGCTACCCCTTGGGTTGCAAAGTATCAAGCTGGGCAGCGAAATTGTACTGATTGTGCTGCTCATCGTGCTGAATCTGCGCGGCATGAAAGAATCCATCAAAATTCTGCTGCCCATTTTTCTAGGGTTTTTTATTACCCATACATTGCTCATCGGCTATGGCATTGCTGCCCACGCGGAAGGTATGCATTTTCTGTTGCCCAATACGCTCAATGAAACTGCCCTGTTAACCCAGCAAACCGGCTGGATATTTGTAGCCTCTTTGTTTCTGCGCGCCTATTCCTTGGGTGGCGGCACCTATACTGGCATCGAAGCAGTATCCAATAATGTAAACAAACTGGTTGAACCTCGCGTCCGTACTGGCAAGCTGACTATGTTATATATGGCCTTGTCACTGGCCTTCATGGCCGGCGGCATTATCCTGCTTTATCTGTTGTGGGATGCCAAACATATAGAGGGGCAAACCTTAAATGCAGTCACTTTTCAAGCCATCATTGCCACATTGGGCTTGTCAGACTGGGTCAGCAGTAGCATGTTGGGCTTAATACTGGCGTTGGAAGCTGGATTGTTGCTGGTGGCCGCAAACACCGGCTTTCTCGGTGGACCGGCAGTCATGGCGAATATGGCAGCCGATTCCTGGGTGCCCCGTCAATTTCGCCAACTCTCGTCGCGCCTGGTCACCCAAAACGGCATCATGGTGATGGGTGTTGCAGCATTACTGATCCTGATCTGGAGTAAAGGCGCAGTATCCTTGCTGGTGGTGCTGTATAGCATTAATGTATTCCTCACCTTCAGTTTGTCATTACTGGGATTATCCATACACTGGTGGCGTGACCGGCGCAGCACCCGCACCTGGAAAAGAAAATTGGCACTGTCATTGCTCGGTTTGACAGTGGCCAGCGGCATTCTGCTGGTTACAGTGGTAGAAAAATTCAGCGATGGCGGCTGGGTAACCCTGCTCATCACCAGCTTGGTGGTTGGCCTCTGCCTTACTATCCGCAAGCATTATGAAGAAACACAGGGAAAATTACGCCAGACAGAAAAGTTATTTGCCCAGGTAGTAAAAGGCGATGGGGGATTACCTCAAAAATTGGATCCGGCGCTCCCTACCGCAATTTTTCTGGTTAACGAGCATCGAGGGGTAGGCATACACACTATTCTCTGGGTACTGCGCCTGTTCCCCGACCATTTCAAAAATTTTATTTTTCTCAGCGTAGGTGAAGTTGATACACAGAGCTTTGACAGCGATGCCACCATACGCACCATGCAATACAAAACTGAAAATGCTTTGTGCTATTACACCAGCTTCTGCCAGAGTCAGGGCCTGCAGGCAAGCTGGCGTATGGCGCATGGCACGGATACCATATTAGCGCTGGACAAACTGACCCAGGAAGTGATCGCCGAATATCCCAACAGCGTATGCTTTGCCGCTAAATTAATTTTCGCCCAGGATAATTTATTCATACGCTGGTTACACAACCAGACCTCCTTGACCATGCAACGCCGCTTGCACCTGCGCGGACAGCAGATGGTCATCTTGCCGATGAAAGTGGCTTAAACCAGTGCTCGTTGCAGTGCCACAAATGGATAACCCATATCCTCCGCAAGGTGGGCGTGAGTAACATGTCCCGCATATAAATTAAGTCCGCTGCTCAATCCGGCATCTTCCAGCAAGGCACGCCGTATGCCTTTGTTGGCCAAGGTCAGCGCATAAGGCAGCGTGGCTTGAGTGAGCGCCCAGGTCGAGGTGCGCGGGGTGGCAGCAGGCATGTTGGTGACGCAATAATGGACAACACCTTCCTCTATATATAGCGGTTGCGTATGACTGGTGGGACGTGAGGTTTCCGCGCAACCGCCCTGGTCTATGGCCACATCAACGATCACGGAACCGGGACGCATGCTTTGCACCATGGCGCGGCTAATCAGCTTGGGTGCATGCTTGCCGGGCAATAAAATTGCACCCACCACCATGTCAGCCGCATGTACACATGATGCAATGGTGTCGGGGTCAGAATAACGGGTTTTCAATTGCGCGCCGAATACTTCTTCCAGATGGCGCAGGCGCGCCGCATTCTGTTCGATCAAGGTAACTTCCGCACCCATGCCTATCGCAATGCGCGCGGCATTCGCCCCCACCACACCGCCACCCAGGATGGTGACTTTGCCCGGCGCTACGCCCGGCACACCGGGTAACAACACACCGCTGCCGCCATTAGCCATGGTCAACGCCCATGCGCCCATTTGAATAGATAAGCGTCCGGCTACTTGTGACATGGGAATCAGCAACGGCAAATCGCCCTGTGTACCAAGCACCGTTTCATAAGCAATGCAGATGGTTTTGCTGCGCATAAGTTGTTCGGTCAGCTGGCGTGCCGCGGCGAGATGCAGATAACAAAATAAAACCAGCCCTTCATGCAGTAACGGAATTTCAGCAGGCTGCGGCTCTTTGACCTTGATTACCATGTCGCATACATAAACCTCGCGCGCGGAAGCAACAACCGCGGCACCCGCTTCACGATACAGCGCATCACTAAAACCAATTTTGGTCCCGGCATCTTTTTCGACTATGACCTCATGGCCGCTGCCACACAAGGCGCGCGCGCCTTGCGGCGTCAGCCCTACACGAAATTCATGATCCTTGATTTCCTTAGGTACACCGATACGCATTTATTGCTCCTTCGTGTTTAGCGCTGCACAGGCCTCGCTAACTAGATGTGGCCCACGATAAATCAAGCCGCTATATAACTGCACCAGGGTCGCGCCCGCGCGCACTTTCTCCAGCGCATCCTGACCATTCATAATGCCACCCACGCCGATGATGGGCAGCGCTCCCTGCAATGCAGTGGCCAGCTGGCGGATAACGGTGGTGGATTTATCGCGCAATGGCGCACCACTCAACCCTCCGGCCTCAGCATGCTGCGGCAGATGTTCTACCCCGCTGCGCGACAAGGTAGTGTTGGTGGCAATCACGCCATCAATACGGTGGCGTAGCAGCAAGGTAGCGATCTGCTGAATTTGCTCGTTATCCAGATCGGGTGCAATTTTCACCACCAGCGGTACATATTTTCCATGTACTTCGGCCAGTTTTTCCTGTTCTATTTTCAGCGCTAATAACAGCGCATTCAGTTCGTCACCGCCCTGTAATTGGCGCAAGTTTTGGGTATTGGGCGAAGAAATATTCAAGGTGACATAGCTGGCGTGCGCATAAACTTTGCGCAAGCAGATCAGGTAATCAGCAGCAGCATGGGTTATCGGCGTATCAAAATTTTTGCCGATGTTTATCCCCAATATGCCGCGATAACGCGCACGTTTTACATTGGCTAGCAGCGCATCTACACCCAGATTGTTAAAGCCCAGGCGGTTAATAATGGCTTGCTCATCGCTCAGGCGAAACAGGCGTGGCTTGGGGTTGCCCGGCTGCGGGCGCGGTGTGACTGTGCCAACCTCAATGAAGCCAAAACCCAATGCAGCTAATGCATCCAGGTAAGCGCCATTCTTGTCCAGCCCGGCAGCCAACCCAACGGGATTGGGGAAAGTGAGCCCCATCACGGTATGCGGATGGGCATGCGGACGTTGAACAAAAATGGGCAACAGACCCAGCTTGTGTGCAAGCTGCATTCCATCGAGAGTCACATGGTGGGCAGTTTCCGGGTCTAGCGCGAAGAGGAGCGGACGCAGCAATGAATACATCAATTCTCTTTCTTATTGGGTAACGTCAGCCATTCGCCTTGCACCAGGCCTTGCAAAGGACGAAAGTTGGCTTTGTAAACCATTTTCTTGCTGTCCTCTATCCAGTAACCCAAATATAAATATTTCAATTTTAATTTGCGGCATAGCTCAATCTGCCACAGCACGTTATAAGTTCCAAAACTGGTTCGCGCAATATTTGGCTCATAAAAGGTGTATACCGAAGACAGCCCATCTTCCATAATATCAATGATGCTCACCATGCGCAGCACACCCTGCTCGCGAAATTCCACGAGCAGGGAATCAACATGGCTTTGCAGCAAAAAATTGCGGTATTGCTCGCGACTGTCATTGCCCATTTCACCCCCCGGATGACGGGCTGTCTGGTAACGCTGATACAGCGCAAAATATTCTTCCCGATCTTGCAGCTCATGCAGCGATGTCACAATCTCTTGGTGGTGCTTCCAGGAACGGCGCTGGGTACGGCTGGGGGTAAAGAGACACACCTCGATACGCACCGGTATGCAGGCACGGCAAGTATCACAGTGTGGCCGGTAAGTGAAGGTGCCGCTACGGCGAAAACCACGTTGCACCAGTTCCGAATAAACAGGCGTGTTAATCAGAAAGCTGGGTGTGGCCACCTGCGAACGCGCCAGCTGTTCGGGCAGATAACTACAGGCATAAGGAGCGGTCAGATAAAAATGCAGTGCCGGAAGTGGAATGTCATTTAGCAAATTCATATTCATCAAAGCGCCAAGGTAAAACTGGGGGATAGTGTATCAATTCTTTCATCTGCTGGATAAATTCTGTACGCGGAATCTCGCGTGCACCGAGCGAAGCTAAATGTGGCGTATTCATCTGGCAATCAATCATGCCATAACCCCAGCGGGCTAATTGTGTGGTGAGATGCGCCAGCGCGATCTTGGAAGCATTGGCAGCATGACTGAACATGGATTCGCCATAAAACATACGACCTATGCTAAGACCATACAGACCGCCTGCCAGGGTGCCATCAATCCAGGTTTCTACCGAATGGGCCACGCCCATTTTGTGCAATTCACTATAGGCCGCGATCATTTCTTCGTGTATCCAGGTTCCGCCTTGGCCGTGGCGCGGGGCTGCGCAGGCACGCATGACTTGTGTAAACGCACTGTCGCTACGGATTTCATAACGCTTGCGGCGCAAAACTTTACGTAATGACTG
>JAUSKS010000137.1 GCA_030646595.1 Gallionellaceae bacterium
CGGCATTGTCCGACCCGAGAAGTAGCTCCATGATTTGAGCGATACCAGGCCCACCGTCTGACTGATATTTGCGTAGTGGCGACGTACCCGTTGCTTGACACATATCTTCCTGGGGAAGACGGATGATCCAACTTCCATCGCTTGAGGGTGCTCGGTCGAATCGTTCTACAACGAGAATTTTTTTGTCTTCGAAGTGTTCGATTTCGCACCTCGCTATCGGAACTTTGTAAGCATTCACGATTTTCGAGGACAACCATTCGTTCTCAACCGAGGTACGCATATCGGCCTGCATATGGCCGACCAAGCCTAAGGGCAGTTTGAAAATGTGAGTTGTCGGAGTGCTCCCATGGGGAAGGAGCCATTGACCCTTATGGTGCAATAAAGCAGTTTTTTCTTGAGCGCCCGCAATGGAAAGTCTTAAATCTTCATCGTGCGCCTGTTGCCCCAATGCTTGAGCTGATGTGGTGTTGCGTAGTAGTTGGGCGATTTTGGCTACGCTCAATATCTTGCCCCTGATTTCATACAGATCCGACGGTGCTTCATTTTCCGGAAGAAGTTGTATTGCACCAGCGCAGTCGCGGCCCAGCTTCGCCAGCAGTTGAAAGGCATCAACCCCCCCCGTTTGGTGACGCTGAGCCAAGCGACGGCGAATGGCATCGTTGTCGGGCAAGAGATTGTCGAAATAGTCAGTAACGATCTGTCCTTGGTGGGTCGCATTTCCCGGCAAAAATGGAAGTGATAAAGATAAAGGGCGGCCTTGTTCATCAGTGAGCCACTCATTGAAGTAGCCAAGTCGTTCGCCTTGTCGGGTGATATCCCAATACCCTACCGGGATGCCGTTCATCCAGATGTTCAACTTTTGTGTCTTTGAGCGGCGCCCCATGATTACCAATTTTCCTTCTTCTGTCTGATGGAAATAATGCGGCCCGGTTTTATAACAGCTGACGATTTCTTTTTCTTAATAGTTTCTGCGCTGGCTATTTTGCGGATCTTCTTATTTGAAGTTTTGACAACAGTGACGTTCTTGCCCATAGCAGAGGAGATGCGACTCATGCTTGTGACGGAAACGGCTTGGTTCAGAGAGATTTCAACACCCAATATGCGCAGCACCATGAAAAGCCTATCAAGCGTGGTTGTCGCCGGATTGGCTTCAAAGTAGGCATAACTTTGCTGAGTGATTCCCAACTTTTCGGCCATGGCTGCCTGAGTTAGTCCGCGCTCCTTGCGAAACCCCTTGAGAATTAAAGGCATCTGGCTGAGAGTCTTAATGGGATAGTTCACTTTTTCCTCCGTTATAAACTTTGTGTTGATACAAATTACGGACTGTAAAGTCAACTTACAGCCCTATGTTTGTATATTACATTTACATAGCATGGCTTGTAAATAGTATTTACAGCTGGTGCTTTGTATTTCTGGGTATCAGTTTTTGTGATTTATTAACTGCTTGTTACTGAGTAACGTTGGTGCATGTCTTAACATTATGTGTAAGCGTCAACTATGAATGACTTTTAACGGGGGAAATCGAAGTTCCGATATGAGTCGAAAATGACGATTCGAAAAACAGGGGGAACGGACATTCGAGCAAGCTGAACCGATACCATTTTCAGAAAATTGCCAGCGTCCGCACCGAGTAGCAGACCTTCATGCACATCATACTGAGTGGCTATTTCTGGCACTGAGCTGACCATCAGTCAAGCAGGGTGGACACGATTTCCCCCGCAAGGGGAGGCCGTGGTTGTATAGCCGACAAATCGGCAATAACCACGGACTGTGCCTCATGGCACTCGGTTAAGCCCCTGGCAGCGTAAACTCCCTCCCCTTCAAGGGTGAGGGTTAGGATGGGGATGGGGTATAGAGCGCCATGCAATTCAAATATTTACCCCATCCCCATCCTAACCTTCCCCTTGAAGGGGAAGGAATGGTTCCGTGCCCTGCGAGAGCTTTTTCACGCTTAACCGAGTGCCATGACGGACTGTGCCCACGCGGATATCAAAGCGCGTGGGCAGACAAGAACCCTGCCTGCCCACCCTACGAAACTTCAACTTCAGATTTACGCACTATGCAGCTTCAACATCGCCGCTTCCAGCTTGCCTTCCACAATAAGGGGCGCAATATCCTGCGCGCGCTGCATGGCCTGCTCAATCAATTCTGCTTCTTCGCGGCGGCTCATGCAATACATAATCCACCACCTCCGCCTGCTCGCCGGTATGCACAGTGCAGATGCGCAGCCGCCAGAAATTTATGTGTCAGTCATGTCCGCTACCCAGATTGAGCTTAGCCACACTTGGTGGCAACTCAAGTTTTTACGTTAATTGAAGAAAATTGCAAATGGTGCATGAATTTGCGCAGGATTAGTAGCGTTGCGGCAGCGTAATGCAGCGATCGAAGGTCTGGGCGTGATCCTGCAACCGACCTTCCTGATCTATGAGGCACTGCGGGAAAAGAAGCTGGTGCGTATTCTCCCGGACTGGGAGGCTGATGAGATGACCGTATTTGCGGTTTATCCGAATCGCAAGTTCCTGCCACCCAAGGTGCGCAGCTTTATCGATTTTCTCGCCGAGCGTTTCGGGCCTGAGCCTTACTG
The DNA here is from genome assembly GCA_030646595.1 of Gallionellaceae bacterium. Taxonomy (GTDB): domain Bacteria; phylum Pseudomonadota; class Gammaproteobacteria; order Burkholderiales; family Gallionellaceae; genus Nitrotoga. The sequence goes on from JAUSKS010000137.1 coordinate 2,585, forward strand.
GGATAACGTCTAACCTCATCTGAATAAAGCCAAGATTTGAGCAATTACGTCCGTTGCGATGCCACGCCCGTCACTCAACCTGAATAAATGCCAAGCATTTAGCCCATCGTTATAAACCTTGATTGCTTTTTTACGCGCTATGCAGCTTCAACATCGCCGCTTCAGTTTTTCCTTCAAGAAGCAGATGCGCGACGTTGTGCGCTTTTTGCATGGCCTGTTCTATCAACTCACCTTCTTCACCTTGCGGCGTACGCAATACATAACCCACCACATCGGTGCGTTCACCGGGATGACCTATGCCGATGCGCAAGCGCCAGAAATCGCGGGTGCCCAGATGCGCGATGATGTCCTTCAAGCCATTATGCCCGCCATGTCCTCCACCCAGCTTGAGCTTGGCCGTGCCTGGCGGCAAGTCAAGTTCGTCATGCACCACCAGTATGTGTTGCGCTTCGATTTTGTAAAACTGTGCCAAGGCACCTACCGCGCGGCCACTGACATTCATGAAAGTTTGCGGCTTGAGCAATACTATTTCACAGCCCTGCACTTGAGCACGCGCAGTCAAGCCGTGAAATTTACTTTCTGCCTTGAAAGTAAATTTATGCGTCTGGGCAAATTCATCCAGCCACCAGAAACCCGCATTGTGGCGGGTGGCGGCATACTCTGCTCCGGGGTTACCCAGGCCGACAATTAATTTTATTTCATTCATCCTATAAAAAGCATTTAGCCACAGAGAGCACAGAGCTCACAGAGAAAAACCAATGGATGGTCATTAATTACCATATCCCTCACCAGGTGTGCATGAAAATGTGTGGAGCCTGTGTCATCTCTGTGTCCTCTGTGTTCTCTGTGGCTTGAACTGTAGTTTTTAGATTCACACTCACCATGAAAAAAGCCCGTCATGCATTTCAGGAAAGCATGACGGGCTTTTAAACGTAATGCTTAATTATTTTTTTGCCGCAGGTTTTTCCGCAGGTTTTGCTGCGGCTTTGCCATCGGCGGCGGGCTTACCGGCAGCAGCTTTGCCATCCGCAGCAGGCGCCGTTGTGGCAGCCGCAGCGGCGGCTGTGGCAGCGGCGGCAGCTGCTTCAGCTTCAGCTTCCACTGCACCACGCGGTATCTGCACAGTGGCAACGACTGCATCGCCAACATGACCATGCCCGGCCACTTCTACACCTTTAGGCAGCTTGATGTCAGACACATGGATAGAGTGGCTGAGCGATAGGCTGGCCAGATCCACTTCGACGAATTCAGGCAAATCATCCGGCAAGCAAGCAATATTCAGGTCATTCATAACGTGGCTGACAATACCGCCACTTTCTTTTACTCCTGGGCAAGTCTCTGCATTGAGGAAGTGCAAAGGCACTTTCATGTGGATCTTTTTATTTTTGTCCACGCGCTGGAAATCGATATGCTGTACTTGCTGACGGAATGGGTGCATCTGAAAGTCACGCAGCAGGACTTGTTCTTTTTTGCCATCCAGTTCCAGTGTTAACACGGAAGCATGGAAAGTTTCTTTGCGCAGGCTATGAAACAGATTGTTGTGATCAATATCAATCAGGGTGGGTTCACGTTCGCCATACACAATACCGGGCACACGGCCAGTCTTGCGCAGACGGCGGCTCGCACCCGTTCCTTGCGCCTTGCGGGATGTTGCAGTTATTTCAATTTTCATTTACTTCTCCACTTCATTTGGAACCATCCGCGACCAGGTGTTTCCGGGTTACGCAGCAACCAACATGATTGCTGCTAAAATTTGGAGTGCGGCGACATGTCGCCGCTTTTAAAGCGCAGACATGTCTGCGCACTCCATACCGCCAATACAGCTTGGCAGATTTTCATTCCATAAATAATGAACTGACCGATTCTTCCGCATTAATCCTGCGCATCGTTTCCGCCAGCAATTCCGCCACACTCAATTGGCGGATGCGTTTGCAATTACGCGCTTCTTCACGCAGCGGTATGGTATCAGTTACCACCAATTCATCTATGGCAGAACTCTCAATACGTCCAATGGCCGGGCCAGACAATACCGGGTGGGTGCAATAGGCAATGACCCGCTCTGCGCCTTTTTCTTTTAATGCCGCTGCCGCTTCGCACAAAGTATTCGCGGTATCCACCATGTCATCCATGATGAGGCAGGTGCGCCCGGCTACTTCGCCGATGATGTTCATGACCTTGGCCACATTCGGTTTAGGACGGCGTTTGTCGATAATGGCCAGGTCTGATTCCAGACGCTTGGCCAGCGCGCGCGCACGTACTACTCCACCTACATCGGGCGATACCACCACCAGATTATTGTAATTTTGCTTCCTCACATCCGGCAGCAAAATCGGGCTGGCATAAATATTATCGACCGGGATAGCAAAAAACCCCTGTATCTGATCGGAATGCAAATCCATGGTCAACACCCGATCTACGCCTGCGCCGGAGAGCATATCCGCTACCACCTTGGCGGTAATGGCCACTCGCGCTGAACGTGGACGACGATCCTGACGCGAGTAACCAAAATAGGGCAGCGCCGCAGTGATGCGTCCGGCAGAAGCGCGTTTCAAGGCATCCACCATCACCATGATTTCCATCAAGCTGTCGTTGGTGGGCGCGCAGGTGGATTGCAATACAAAAACATCTTTGCCGCGCACATTTTCCAGCAGCTCGACCATGACCTCGCCATCTGAAAACCGGCCTACTGTCGCTTGTCCGAGGCGGATGCCAAGGTGCTGCGCCACATCAGCCGCCAGCTTAGGGTTGGCATTACCGGTGAAGACCATCAAGCTGTCGTAGGACACCATGCACCTCTTAAAGTAAACAGTGGGTCAATACCCCAAACACTTCAACAAAACTGGCTGGGGAGGTAGGGATCGAACCTACGAATGCCGGAATCAAAATCCGGTGCCTTACCACTTGGCGACTCCCCAAAAACTTATATCGCAGCCAAATCATACAAGGGATGAATTGGCAAGCCGCGCGCCACCCTGCCGCGCATGCCAGATGGTAACTGACTCAATACTGCTTGTGCCTGCGCCTCATCTGCAAACTCGGCAAACACGCAAGCGCCGGAACCTGTCATCCGCGCTTGCGCGAATTTATCAAGCCAGGCAAGGTGTTGTGCCACTTGCGGGTATAGTTTGCATACAACCGGCTGCAAATCGTTGTGTAATGACCCCAACGAAAGGTCGCGAATTCTGAGGGAAATCGTATCCCGTGTCAATTGCGGATGCGCAAAAACCTGGGCTGTAGCGACATGCACGGGCGGAAATAACAGCACATACCACGCTTCTGCCAAGGAGTAGGCCTGCAACTGCTCGCCTATGCCTTCGGCAAAGGCGTTTTCGCCGAAAATAAACACCGGCACATCTGCCCCTAAAGACAGGCCCATCTCCATCAAACGGGTACGCGTCAGCCCCAGTTGCCATAAGCGATTCAAGGCCAGCAAGGTGGTGGCCGCATCGGAGCTGCCCCCGCCCAAACCACCTCCCATGGGAATATGTTTCTCCAGCGTGATGTCCACACCCAGCTTGCAGCCGCATTCCTGTTGCAGTAAGCGCGCTGCGCGTACACATAAATCCTGTTCCGGCGGCACACCCTCAATATCATTCAGCCGACGTACCTTGCCATCACTACGCAACGTGAAATGCAAGGTGTCGTTGAAGTCAATAAAACGGAACAGGGTTTGCAACAGATGGTAACCATCTGCCCTGCGTCCCACGATATGCAGGAATAAATTGAGCTTGGCCGGGGCTGGATAGCTGAGGGTCATGATGCCTTCCTTATCAGCATGGCATCGCCATAGCTGAAGAAGCGATATTCTTTTTCCACAGCATGGCGGTAGGCAGCCAGCATGTTTTTCATGCCGCCGAATGCGCACACCAGCATGAGCAAGGTTGATTTTGGTAAATGAAAATTGGTCAGCAGCATATCCACTATTTTGAATTGATAACCAGGCGTAATGAAAATATTTGTCTCGCCTGCTCCCGCCTGCAAGCCACCTTGGGCTGCGCTTTCCAAGGCGCGCAGGCTGGTCGTTCCCACTGCAACAATACGCCCCCCTTGAGCGCGCGCCTGGCTTATCGCCTCTACCGTGGAGGGTGGAATGATATATCGTTCGCTGTGCATGAGGTGTTTATCTATAGTATCCACACGCACTGGCTGGAAAGTACCCGCGCCTACATGCAAAGTAATGTAGGCCAATTGCACACCCTGGGCGCGCAACAAGGCCAGCATCGCTTCATCAAAATGCAGCCCGGCGGTGGGTGCGGCCACCGCCCCGGGCTGGCGCGCATAGATAGTCTGGTAACGCGCTTCGTCATCGGCGTCGGCCACGCGGGTAATATAAGGCGGCAGGGGGAGTTGCCCATATTGTTGCAGGACAGCCATGACATCGGCCCCATCCTCAAAACGCAAATGAAAGAAATTTCCTGCCCGCCCGATTACTGTCACTGACACTTGCCCGGCCAGCAATAAACGGCTACCGGGCTGGGGCGCATGGCTGGCGCGGACTTGGGCCAAAACCTCGCGGTCATTGAGCAAGCGCTCGACCAGCACCTCAATTTGCCCGCCGCTTTCCTTGGTTCCAAACAAACGAGCCTTTAACACGCGGGTATCGTTAAATACCAGCACATCATGCGGTTGCAGCAAGCTGGGTAAATCGGCAAACAGCCTGTCTTCCCGCTGCACCCCATCCAGATTCAACAAACGGCTATCTCCACGGCGCTGGGGTGGATGTTGCGCAATCAGATGCGGCGGCAGCACAAAATCAAATTCATCGGTGCGCATATCTGGGCAGGAGCATATCGGGGCAAGAGATTTAAAAGGCGGCATTGTAGCTTGATGCCAGCAGTCGTTTCATGGATAATTCGCGCCTTCTTAGTATCCGGCATGGTAGCGGGCTAAGCCGGGATGGCGGAATTGGTAGACGCGCTGGACTCAAAATCCAGTGTCTGTAAGGATGTGAGGGTTCGAGTCCCTCTCCCGGCACCATAGCAAACTAGTGTCGCAAACCAGAAATAACGGGACAAATGAAACGGATGGATTTTTTTGCCAGGCAAGGCGCAGACCCGCAGCCGTATGGGGTATACGGCAAGGGGGTGCAACGCGGCATGGCAAAAAAAGACGCCGTTTCATGTTTCGTTATTTCTGGTTTGCGACACTAGACATAGCGACATAAATCTACTGCGCGATTCTGGGGAGAGGTCGGGCGGTGCTCGCGATCCTCATGTACTTTGTGTACATTCCGGTCGCTGTGCTCCGGCCTCCCCCACCCCAAAACCGCTCGCTACGATTTCTGTTGCCATGTAAAAAAATTTATCTGGCAGTTGTCAACCAAACTTGAGGTTAGGCATTAATGCTACTGGCACTGGATGGTGCCAGTAACTTTCCACCTAACCAAAAATTGGAGTATTCCATGAAACTGCTACCCACGCTGATTGCTGCTGTATTCGCTGCTGCTTCCTTCTCTGCCCTGGCTGCTGATGCCGTTACCGCAGCCGCCCCTGTCAAGACTGAAGCTGCTGCTCCCAAGAAAATGACCGCGCAGCAAGAAAAAATGAAGGCTTGCAATATGACAGCCAAGGAAAAAGCCCTTAAAGGGCCGGACCGCAAAGCCTTTATGAAGGCATGTCTGAAAAAAGGGAAAAAAGATAGCGCTGCTCCCGCTGCCAAGTAATTTGGCATAGCCACCCAGTAGATCGGGTGATTTAATAAAAGGCAGGATCTCCTGCCTTTTTTTATTTCCTGTTACATTTAAACTACATGTTTACCTGAGCTGATACAACATGATCTGGAAACCCAACGTCACCGTCGCTGCCATCATAGAACAAGATGGAAAATTTTTGCTGGTAGAGGAGCACACCTCGCACGGCCAGTTATTTAACCAGCCAGCTGGTCATCTTGAAATCAACGAATCCTTGGTCGCCGCAGTTGTACGCGAAACGCTGGAAGAAGCTGCTTACCAATTCGAACCCCAGTATCTGGCCGGTATTTATCGCTGGCATTCTCCGCTATCTGATACAACTTATTTGCGCTTTGCTTTCGCTGGACGCACCCTCGCCCATTACCCAGACCAAGCGCTGGATGAAGGTATCATCCGGGCGGTGTGGATGAGTGCAGAAGAAATCCGTGCCAGCCAGGCATGTCATCGCAGCCCGCTGGTATTGCGCTGTGTGGAGGATTATCTTGCCAATAAACGCTATCCCTTGGATATACTGACGCACTATGACTAACGAGCAAGCTCGTTTCCCTCTCCCCAACCCTCTGGATGGAACAACTAGCCATTCGACTAGGCTGCCAAAAACCGCAGCCAAGTCGCTGGTTATCCCGCAAGCGGGCGAGGGAGCAAACGTGAAAAAAAATCTTCAATCCCGGCAAGTGGTCGTGGTCGGCATGTCTGGCGGAGTAGATTCCGCCGTGGCCGCGCTGCTCCTGAAAGAGCAAGGCTACGAAGTCATCGGCCTGTTCATGAAAAACTGGGAGGATGATGACAATGATGAATATTGCTCCTCGCGCCAGGATTTGATTGATGCGGTGTCGGTGGCTGATGTGATTGGCATCCCCATCGAAGCAGTGAATTTTTCCAAAGAATACAAAGAGCGTGTGTTCAGCTATTTTCTGCGCGAATATCAAGCCGGGCGCACCCCTAATCCGGATATCCTGTGTAACTCGGAAATCAAATTCAAGGCTTTTCTGGAACATGCCATCAGCTTGGGTGCAGATCTGATGGCCACTGGTCATTATGCGCAAGTGCGCGAGGTGGATGGCCATTATCAGTTGTTGAAAGCAAGCGATGACAGCAAGGATCAAAGTTATTTTCTGCACCGCTTGAATCAGGCCCAGTTATCCAAAACCCTATTCCCGCTGGGCACGTTGCTCAAATCCAAAATACGTGAAATTGCCCGTCAGTACGGCCTGTCCAATCATGCCAAAAAAGATAGCACCGGTATCTGCTTCATCGGCGAACGTCCCTTCCGCGAATTCCTGAATCGCTACCTGCCGAATCAGCCGGGCGAGATGCGTACGCCCGAAGGTCAAATAGTCGGGCAACACATCGGTCTCTCGTTCTATACCATAGGCCAGCGCCAAGGTCTGGGCATAGGCGGTGCCAAGGACTCGTCAGGCGAACCGTGGTTCGTCGCGGGTAAGGATATGGTCAAGAATTATTTGATTGTGGTACAAGGGCATGATCATCCTGCATTGCTGACACACCACCTCGATGCAACAGACCTGCACTGGATCAGTGGTGTAGCACCTAATCTGACGCACAGCTATGCTGCCAAAACCCGCTATCGTCAGGCGGATGCAGCTTGCACCATGACTTCTTTATCGCACGGCAATGGCAACTTTGAATTTACCCGCGCGCAATGGGCAGTCACCCCGGGACAATCGGTGGTGGTGTATGACGGTGAAATTTGTCTGGGTGGCGGAATAATTACTGGTAATTGACCCTGACTGGGTCGTCTGGCACCCAGCAAATTTACCTTGACTAGACTTACTCTAGCCCTCTATATTCTGGCCGGAATGTCCACATTTAGGGGAAATTATCATGGCACGGCTAAACCAAAAATCAATACGTTTCATTTCAGGGTTGTTTGCTCTTGTGTTCATCTGGGTGGGCCATGCTGCAGCGGCCACGCTTTCCGCTATCAGTGTCACACCGCCTAACCCGACTATTAGTGTAGGGAAAACCCAGCAGTTCACCGCGACTGGAACATTTAGTGATGGAACAACACGCGAGCTTGCCGGAGCTGCTCTTTCTGTAACGGGCGGATACCGCCATGCATGCGCCGTACTCACAAGCGGGAAGGTGCAATGCTGGGGGGGAAATAACTATGGTCAGCTAGGTAATGGCACAACCATCAATTCGCTCACCCCTGTTACCGTGAGCGGTATTAGCAATGCCACGGCGATTAAAGCTAATGGCTTGCATACCTGTGCATTACTTTCTGGCGGTACAGTGCAATGCTGGGGAGATAACTCCTCCGGTCAACTAGGTAATGGCACGACCACCAGTTCGTCCATACCAGTCACCGTAAGTGGCATTAGTAATGCCACGGAAATTGCAGCGGGGGGAAGCCATACCTGCGCCCTGCTCTCCGGCGGCACGGTGCAATGCTGGGGATATGGTGGCTCTGGTCAATCTGGCCAACTCGGCAATGGCAGCACCACCAGTTCGTCCGTCCCAATCACAGTAAGTGGCATTGGTAATGCCACGGCAATTTCAGCGGGGGACGCCCATACCTGCGTCTTACTTGCAGACGGCACAGTACAATGCTGGGGGTTTGGCTTCTATGGTCAACTGGGTAACGGCACTACCACTAGCTCCCTCACTCCTGTCCCAGGAAATGGTATTACCAATGTTACGGCAATTGCAGCCGGCCACTACCACACCTGCGCCGTACTCACAGGCGGCACAGTGCAATGTTGGGGATTAAATATTTATGGTCAATTGGGTAATGGCACGACCACTAACTCATCTATTCCGGTCACAGTCAGCGGCATTAGCAACGCCACAGCAATTGCAGCCGGCGGTTTACATACTTGCGCATTACCTTCGGATGGTACTGTGCGATGCTGGGGAAATAATTACAGTGGCCAGCTGGGCAATGGCACGACTACCGACTCGTCCATTCTGGTCACCGTGAGTGGCATTACCAATGCCACAGCAATTGCAGCCGGGTACAACGACACCTGCGCCGTGCTTGCCGGGGGCACAGTGCAATGTTGGGGATCAAACGAGTATGGTCAACTAGGTAATGGTATTCCTACTAACTCGCCCACCCCTGTCACCGTAAGCAGTATCACCAATGCCACGACTATTACAGCCGGATACAACTATACCTGCGCTACCATCCCAAGCAACGCGGTGCAATGCTGGGGATGGAACATCTATGGGCAACTGGGTAACGGTACCACTACTAACTCGTCCACTCCTGTTCCAGTTAACGATATTAACAGTGCCATGGCAGTCACAGCCGGATATAGTCACACCTGCACCATACTCTCAGGGGGTAGGGTGCAATGCTGGGGATTGAATACTTATGGTCAATTGGGTAATGGCACGACTGCCTACTACTCCTCTTCTCCTGTCCCAGTTAACAGCATTATCAATGCCACGGCGGTTGCAGTCGGGGGCGCTTACACCTGCGCTATATTATCCGGCGGCACCGTGCAATGCTGGGGAGGTGGCTTCTATGGGCAACTGGGTAATGGCACTACCACTAGCTCACTCACGCCTGTCACCGTAAACGGTATCACCGATGCCACGGCAATTGAAGCTGGCGGTTTGCATACTTGCGCATTACTTTCTGATGGTACTGTGCGATGCTGGGGATATGGCTACTCGCTCACCCCTATTACAGTAAGTGGCATTACCAATGCCACAGCGATTGGAGCCGGGTATGGTCATACCTGCGCCCTCCTTTCCGGCGGCACGGTACAATGCTGGGGATTGAACACCTATGGTCAATTGGGTAATGGCACCAATATCGACTCGTCAACTCCTGTCACTGTGGGTAGCATTACCAATGCTACCGCAATTGCAGTCGGGGAATATCACACCTGTGCCATACTCTCCAGCGGCACAGTGCAATGCTGGGGATATAACTATTATGGTGAATTGGGTAATGGCGCGACTATCAACTCGTCAACGCCTGTCCCCGTGAATGGCCTTACCAATGCCACGGCGATTGCAGCCGGAAGCGGCCATACCTGCGCCATACTTACAAGCGGCACGGCACAGTGCTGGGGAAATAATTTCTATGGGCAACTGGGCAATGAAATAGCTAGCTACTCACCTATACCGACCGGGGTGATAGGAATAACTCCGGTTATTTGGAGCAGCAGCAATGCTGCCGTGGCAACAATCAATGCATATGGTCTGGCTACAAGCTCCACTTATGGGGTTACTACCGTCACCGCTACCTCAGGCAATAGCAGCGGCAACACCACGCTGACAGTGGTAAAAAAGAAGAAACCATAGGCATATTCCTGGTGATTGATTGGCTTGAGGATTATTCCAAACACAGTATGCTACCCGATGCATAGTTGTTTGCTTTAGGGCGGATTGATGCCTTTAATACGTCCATCTCTTGCGGATGGACGCACAATAGGTGTGTTACGTATCATCAGCTCTAGCTGTGCCAGCACACCCTGCCGCTTTCACGTAAAATAGGTTTTTATTTGCGTGCCACTCATCGCCATGACACTTACTTCCCTCACCGCCCTGTCTCCGCTGGATGGCCGCTACCATAGCAGAGTAAATGCCTTGCGCAATTATTTCAGCGAGTTTGGCCTGATTCGTTATCGTGTATTGATTGAAATCGAATGGCTCAAGGCTTTGAGCGTTGAACCCGCTATTGCTGAAATTCCGGCATTCTCGACAGCCACCGTGGCGCAACTGGATGTGCTATGGAGCAATTTCAGCGAAACCGATGCAGCGCAAATTAAAACCATCGAGCAACGTACCAATCATGATGTGAAAGCAATTGAATACTGGTTGCGCGAAAAACTGGCAGCCAATAAGAAGGCCGCAAAGGCACTGGAGTTTATTCACTTCGCCTGCACCTCCGAGGATATCAACAACCTGAGCCACGGACTGATGTTACAAGCAGGCCGCAATGAAGTTATACTGCCCGCGCTGGATAAGCTCATCCAGCGCTTGCGCGAGCTGGCCCATCAACTGGCGGAGTTGCCCATGTTATGCCGCACCCACGGTCAGACTGCAACGCCCAGCACGCTGGGTAAAGAGATGGCCAATGTAGTACAGCGCTTGCAGCGCGCGCGCACCTGTGTGGCGGAAGTGGAAATGCAGGGGAAAATCAATGGCGCGGTGGGCAATTACAATGCACATCTGGCCGCTTACCCGGATGTGGACTGGGAAAGCCTGGCGAAAAAATTTGTTCTCGCACGTGGCCTGGCCTTTAATGCTTACACCACGCAGATCGAGCCGCATGATGCAATGGCCGAATTATTCGATGCGTATGCGCGCATCAACACTATTTTAATTGATCTGAACCGTGACATCTGGGGCTATATTTCGCTCGGTTATTTCAAACAGAAAGTAATCGCGGGCGAGGTCGGTTCGTCCACCATGCCGCACAAAGTCAATCCCATTGATTTTGAAAACTCGGAAGGCAACCTTGGCCTGGCTAATGCCCTGTTGCGCCATCTCTCAGAAAAATTACCGATCTCCCGCTGGCA
>JAUSKS010000151.1 GCA_030646595.1 Gallionellaceae bacterium
TATCTGTTCATTGAGGCGTTGTGCTTTATCCTGTGCTATTGTAGTTTCTCCATAAAAAATTAAACCACGCTACCTGCTCGCAGTTCCGAACGCAGATGTTGTAATAACATCTCCACGTTCATCTGTCCAAGGTCTTCCCCTTTACGGGTACGCACGGCAACCAGACTGGCAGCCATCTCCTTATCGCCCACAATCAACTGATAAGGTAACTTTTGCAAGCTATGTTCCCGTATTTTATAGGTAATCTTCTCATTGCGCAAATCCAGATGTACACGCAAGCCGGCTGCACGTAAAGTTTCTGCTACTTGCGTGGTGTAAACCGCCTGCGCCTGCGAAATATTCATCACCACCAATTGCACTGGAGACAGCCACAGCGGGAAAGCTCCGGCATAATGCTCAATCAGAATACCAATAAAACGCTCCAGCGAACCGAGGATAGCGCGATGCAGCATAACCGGTGCTTTGCGCGTATTGTCCTCATCCACATATTCTGCACCCAAACGCACGGGCAAATTAAAATCCAGTTGTATGGTACCGCATTGCCACACACGCCCCAGCGTATCTTTCAAGGAAAATTCTATCTTCGGCCCATAGAATGCGCCTTCTCCCGGCTGTAACTCATAGTCCAGACCATTTTTCTTGAGCGCCGCAGCCAGCGCAGTTTCCGCCTTGTCCCAGGTCTCATCCGAACCCACTCGTTTGAGCGGGCGGGTAGATAGTTTCACCAGCACATCCTTAAAGCCAAAATCAGCATAAACCTTTTGCAGCATGACGATGAAATCAGCCACTTCACTTTCAATCTGCCGCTCAGCACAAAAAATATGCGCATCATCCTGAATAAAACCACGCACACGCATCAGACCATGCAATGAACCAGAAGGCTCGTTGCGGTGGCACGATCCAAATTCGGCCAAACGCATGGGCAGATCACGATAGCTGTGCAGCCCATGATTGAAAATCTGCACATGCCCCGGACAATTCATCGGCTTCACCGCAAACTCGCGCGCTTCGGAATGCGTGGTAAACATATTATCGCGATAATTTTCCCAGTGTCCGGATTTCTCCCATAGAGTGCGATCCAGTATGGTAGGGGTACGCACTTCCTGATAGTTGTACTCGCGAAATTTTGCACGCATGTACTGCTCAACTTCCTGCCAGATCGCCCAGCCATTGGGATGCCAGAATACCAAACCCGGCGCATCGTCCTGCATATGGAATAAATCAAGCTGCTTGGCCAGTTTGCGGTGGTCGCGTTTTTCCGCTTCTTCCAGCCGGTGCAGATACGCATCCAGGTCTTCCTTCTTGGCCCAAGCCGTACCATAAATGCGCTGCAACATGGCATTGCGATGATCGCCGCGCCAATAGGCTCCAGCCACGCTCATCAACTTGAATACCTTGAGCTTGCCCGTGGAAGGCACATGCGGGCCACGGCACAGATCCGTAAATTCGCCCTCGGTATAAAGCGATACATCTTCCCCGGCGGGGATAGACTCGATGATCTCCGCCTTGTAATGCTCGCCTATACGCTTGAAATACGCCACTGCCTCATCGCGCGGCAAGACTTTGCGGGTAACGGGAAAATCGCGCTTGGCCAATTCCGCCATGCGTTTTTCGATGGCAGCCAGGTCATCCGGCGTGAAGGGACGCGCATAAGCAAAGTCATAGAAAAAACCATTTTCTATGACCGGGCCTATAGTCACTTGCGCCTCAGGAAATAATTCTTTCACTGCATAAGCCAATAAATGCGCAGTCGAGTGGCGGATAATTTCCAGCCCGTCTGCATCTTTATCGGTAATGATGGACAAGGCTGCATCGGCAGAAATTAAATGCGAAGTATCGACCAACTGCCCATCCACCTTACCCGCCAGCGCCGCGCGCGCCAACCCCGCGCCTATGCTCTGCGCCACGTCGGCGACAGTAACGGGTTGCGCAAAACTGCGCTGTGAGCCATCTGGCAAAGTGATGAGCGGCATGCTTCTCTCTTCAAAAACGCTTGGTTCACAAAAACAAAGTGCGGCAAGGCCGCACGTCTGTGTGTTGGTAGGCGCGATTGGACTCGAACCAACGACCCCCACCATGTCAAGGTGGTGCTCTAACCAGCTGAGCTACGCGCCTCTAATCTGTTGCTTGTATAAAGGCCGCGCATTGTAACTGAACTGCCGGTGTGATTCAAACTTACAGATGCACGATAAAAACCCGGCGGACTAAACACTGGTCTCATGCAGAAATTGCAGCACTACCAATTCGTCGCGTCGTAGCGCAGCTTGCGACAATTCGCGTCGGCCATTGCGTATCTGGCTGGTGGTAGAAGGCGGAACCGTGAGGCCCAGATGATAGGCGCTCAACAAGGCGGGGTGTACATAATACTTGCGGCACATGGCGCGCGTGTTGCCTAGCCGTTCTGCCACCGCATCCAGCGCGCGCACGATGTTGCGGTCTGCCTCGCTGCGGCTGGTGGCTGGCCCCATTGCGCGCAATTCCACGGCAGCCACCATGGTGCCACCCCAGGTACGAAAATCCTTGGCCGTAATGTCGCGCCCGCTCACTACACGCAAATACTCGTTCACATCATCCGAAAAAATCGGTTTGCGTTGACCAAAGGTATCCAGATACTGAAACATTTCCTGCCCCGGTAAATCCTGGCAGCGCTGCACGATACGAGCCAAACGTCGGTCGTTAAGCGAAATGCAGTGCTCCACTCCACTCTTGCCGCGAAAGCTGAAACGCAATAACGTCCCTTGCACCCGCACATGTTTCTTGCGCATGGTAGTCAGCCCGTAGGATTTATTCTCGCGCGCATACTCGTCATTGCCCACACGAATCAGAGTGCGATCCAGCAGGCGCACCACAGTGGCCAGCAACTGGCGTCGGGTCAATTCACCCGCGCGCAAATCGCGTTCCACCCGCTGCCGCAGCGCAGGCAATATCTCGCTGAATTCGAGCATGCGACGAAACTTGGATTGGTCGCGCGCTTCACGGTAAGAGGGATGATAGAGATACTGCTTGCGACCGCGTGCATCACGCGCCGTTACTTGAATATGGCCATCCGGATCAGGACAAATCCACACATCATTCCACGCTGGTGGAATCGCCAGCGAGTTGAGCCGCTTGCGCGCCAGCCGTTCACTGATAAGCGCGCCGTTAGTATCGTAATAGCTCCACCCCTTGCCGGAGCGGCGGCGGCTGATGCCAACCACACCATCAGTCACATAGCGCAATCCGGCGCGTGTCGCCTCCTTGCGATGTTCATGCTGCTTAGATGAACTCACCCTACTCTCCCCCTAGAATATCGGCGCATTGTGTATTCAAGAGCTAACTGGTGGCAAGAGTTTTAATCAAACGGATACATAGATGCAGCCTCAACAGTTGCACCGAGCCACTTGAAATAAAAAATGCCCACCCCAATTTCCGCAGTATGGCGGAAAAACAGGTATTTTTCAGCGATTTTGCTGGGGCTCTTGAAAATCAATTTGCAATACCTATATTGGAAATTACGGAAGCACTGCTTCCCTTTTTAACCCAACCAACAAAGGAGAACTATCATGGTAAATCTGTTACGTTATCATCCTGCTGAGGATACCTTTGATGATCTGTTTCGCGGCTTTCTTATGCGCCCCGTGCGTATGGAAGGCGGCACGGAAGTACAGATCAAACTGGATGTGAAAGAGGACGATAACGCATACACCGTCCATGCCGAAATTCCCGGCGTGAGTAAGGATGAGATTCACGTCAGCATAGAGGGCAATCAGATTGCCATCAGCGCTGAAGTAAAGAACGAAAAAGACGTGAAGGACGGCGAAAAGGTACTGCGCAGTGAGCGTTATTACGGCAAAGTATCGCGCATCTTTACCCTGGCTCAGGACGTTGACGAAGGTGCATCGACCGCGAAATACAACAATGGTGTACTGGAACTAACCTTGCCCAAGAAGGCGGTAACCAAGGCCAAGCGGCTGGAAATTCATTAAGCAGCCTGCATTCGGGTGCGAATAAATCCCGCGCCCAGCAAGCCAGCGCTGGCTGCAAACACCGCGCCCATGAAAAACGCCCAGTGATAACCACTGTTGAGGGCAGTGATTGAACCGGTTCCAGCAGCCAGCAAGGTTTGTGTTCGTGCAGATGCGACACTGGCCAGTATGGCCAGACCCAGCGCGCCGCCCATCATGAAGGAAGTATTGACCATGCCGGATGCCAGTCCGGATTCGCTTTGCTTGACGTCGCTCATGGCAGCCAGCAAAACCGGGTTGAGCGCCATGCCAGCACCGAGGCCGAGCAGGACCATGCCGGGAAGTACATGAGCGATGAAGTTGCCATCAACCGGTGACATGGCGAACAGCGCAAGACCCGCCGCAGCAAGTAGCAGGCCGATTGCCAGCGGCAAGCGGATGCCGAAGCGCATGACCAATTTGGCTGAGAGACCCAGCGAGAATGCAGCCATGATTAAGTTTGCAGGCAGGAAGGATAGGCCGACTTGCAGCGGGCTGTAGCCGAGCACGAATTGCATGTACAGCGCCGAGATAAAAAACCAGGCAAACATGGCCGCTGCCCACAGTACGCCAACCACATTGGAAGTTGCAACATTGCGCAGCCGGAACATGGCCAGCGGCATGAGCGGATTTTGTACACGCGCTTCGATGCCGATAAAAATGATGAGTAGCATTGCCGCTGCGGCAAGCAGGACTAGTGTCTGTGTTGATGTCCAGCCGGATTCGTTGCCGTTCACGATCGCATATACAGCCAGCATCAGGGCCGTGGTGACTGTCACCGCACCGGCAACATCAAGGCGCTCGCCGTGCGACTGACCGCGCGCATTCGGCAGCAGGTTGACACACAGCGCATACACCACGACACCGATAGGCAGGTTGACCAGAAATATCCAGTGCCAGCTCAGCGCATCGGTCAACAGACCGCCAAGTAACACACCTATGCTGCCGCCGCCCGCGCACACGAAGCCATAGATACCCATCGCTTTGGCGCGGTCGGCTGGCTCGGTAAATAAATTCATGATCAGCGACAGCGCCACCGCCGACACTACCGCGCCACCCAAACCCTGCACTGCACGCGCTGCGACCAGCAGTGCCTGCGAGTTAGCCAACCCGCATGCAGCGGAAGCGAACGTGAACAAGGTAATGCCGAGCAGAAAAAGTTTACGGTGTCCGTACAAATCGCCCAGCCGGCCACCGAGCAGTAAAAATCCGCCGAAGGTAAGCATGTAGGCGTTCACCACCCACACCAGCGAAGTCTCGGAAAAATTCAGATCGGTGCGAATCGAAGGTAAAGCAACATTGACGATGGTGGTGTCGAGGACGATCATCAACACCCCGGCGCAGAGGACATAGAGCGCCAGCCAGCGCTTGTTGTTATCTATATTCGTGGTCAAAAAATTCTCCAATAAACGCCGCCAAGCTTTAATCCTAGAAAAAGCAATTAGCCACAGAGAACACAGAGTTCACAGAGAAAAACAATGAAGGGTCGCTAATTTCTCCTCACTCATCGGGTAAACATTAAAAATGTGTGAAGCCCGCATCATCTCTGTGTCCTCTGTGTTCTCTGTGGCTTGAATTGCGGTTTTTAGGTTAATAAGACCCCGATGCATAATTATCAAAGCGCGTATATTCGCCACGAAAGGTCAGCATGACTTGTCCGATCGGGCCATTACGCTGTTTGCCTATGATGATTTCGGCTTTGCCTTTATCCGGTGTATCGGGGTTGTAAACTTCATCACGATAGATAAATAAAATCAGATCCGCATCCTGCTCTATTGCGCCTGATTCACGTAAATCCGACATCATCGGGCGCTTGTTAGGGCGCTGCTCCAAACTGCGGTTGAGTTGCGACAACGCCATTACAGGAACTTGCAATTCCTTGGCCAGGGCTTTCAGCGAGCGGGAAATTTCGGAAATTTCGGTGGCACGATTTTCACTGGCTTTGCTGGAAGGCGAAGACATCAGTTGCAAATAGTCGATGACGATCAAGCCCAAGCCTTCATTCTGTCGGTGCAAGCGACGTGCGCGGGAACGCAATTCCAGCGAGTTGAGCGCTGCTGTTTCATCTATAAAAATAGGGGCATCATTCAAGCGCCCCAGCGCGTGAGTCATACGCGGCCAATCATCATCTTCCAGCTTGCCAGTGCGCAGTGTATGCTGATTGAGCCGACCGACCGAACCTATCATGCGCATGGCCAATTGTGTGCCGCCCATTTCCATACTGAAAATGGCGACTGGCTTACCGACTTCCAGTGCTACATGCTCGGCAATGTTAATAGCGAAAGCGGTTTTTCCCATACTCGGGCGGCCAGCCACAATGACCAGATCGCCGGGCTGCAAGCCGGATGTTTTGCTATCCAGATCGGTGAAGCCGGTGGCGATGCCGGTGACATCGCTGACATTATCACGTCCATGCAAGGTTTCTATGCGCTCAACCACTTTGGTTAACAAAGGTGGAATGGGCACAAACCCCTGCCGACCGCGCTCCCCCGCTTCGGAAATTTCAAACACACGGCTCTCTGCTTCATCCAGCAATTGGCTGGCATCACGTCCAGCCGGGTTATAGGCGCTGGTGGCAATATCACTGCCTACTTCGGCCAGCTTACGCATGATGGAACGCTCGCGCACAATTTCAGCATAACGCCGGATATTGGCGGCGGATGGAACATTTTGCGCCAGCGAGCCGAGATAGGCCAAACCTCCGGCCTTATCCAGCTCGGCATTGCTTTCCAGTGATTCGGCTACGGTGATCACATCAACCGGCTTGGCCTGTTCAGTCAAACGCCCGATGTGCCGATAAATCAGGCGGTGTTCAAAGCGGTAAAAATCCTGTTCGCTGATCAGATCGGCAATTTTGTCCCAAGCCGTCGCATCCAGAAAAATGCCGCCCAACACTGATTGCTCGGCCTCTACCGAATGAGGCGGAAGTTTGATCGCTTCAAGCTGTGGGTCTAGCACGGGAATGGAAAAATTTTGCATGGGCGGGTTGTAGGTTTAATTCCAATGGCGCAAAACCCTCTCCCCTAGCCCCTCTCCCAAAGGGAGAGGGGAATAAAGGCCCTCCCCCTCGGGGTGAGGGGTTGGGGTGAGGGAGCATTCGTTAACCAGCCTGCCACGAAGCATAATTATGGTCATGTAGCTGCGGCCTTTAGGATCAATCAGTTTTCATATTCAGAGGGGCAAGTTATTTTACCATTGGAAAATAACCCCAGTACAAAATAAAACAGGGCTGTTGCCAGCCCCGTTTATCTTCATTCTGTTACAGCAATTTCTTAATGCTCGCCCAGCACCGAAACAGTAATGTGGGCGATGACGTCGGTATGCAGCGCAACACTGATCGGGTATTCGCCTACTTGTTTCAGATGGCCATCGGGCATGCGTACCTGGGATTTTTCCACAGTAAAGCCCATCTGCAACATGGCTGCTACGATATCTGCATTAGTCACCGAACCGAACAGTTTGCCATCCACGCCCGCCTTCTGCGCGATTTGCACAGTCAGGCCATTGATCTTATCCGCTGCTGCCTGAGCTTCCCCAGCTTTAGCCTGCTCGGCGGCTTCCAGCTCAACACGGCGGGCAGCAAATTCGGCCTTGTTACTTTCTGTGGCGCGCTTGGCCTTGCCTTGCGGAATTAAAAAATTACGCGCATAGCCATTTTTAACTTTGACGATGTCACCCAATTGGCCAAGGTTGACCATTTTTTCCATTAATATTACCTGCATGGTCTGCTCCTTAATGCAAATCAGTGTATGGCATTAACGCCAGGAAGCGCGCGCGTTTGATGGCCACACTCAATTGGCGTTGAAAACGCGATTTGGTGCCAGTGATGCGCGCCGGGATAACCTTGCCATTCTCGGCAATAAACTCTTTGAGAATGTTCAGGTCTTTGTAATCCACTTCCGCAATCTTGTCCGCAGTAAAGCGACAGAATTTACGGCGTTTGAATAGCTGACGCGAAGAATTGTTTTTCTTGTCGTCTTTTTTCTTAAATACACGAGCCATGCTGTGTTCCTTTATTTCAAAGTAATGTTATCTATATGCATAACCAGTTGCGCAATGCGCAAACTACGCTGAGCTAAAAATCCTTCCGCTTGCAGGTGCTGCCCCAACTGCATGTGGCTTGCCTGTTGCGCAATATGGCCCAATGCTATGGCCGGAATATCACATTGCACTTGGCGCACACTGCCCGCTTCCTGCTGGGTTGATACATGGCGGATCTTTAATACAATTCGCGCTATTCCCGCTGGGGTGTACCGCAAATCTTCTTTCTCAACGAGTTCACCTGTTACGGTAAACCGGTTACATCCTGAATTCAATCCACAACCGCAATTTCAGCCGGTGGTACCAAGGCGGCTTCCGCCGCCGCATCACCCGTCAAGGAGCGCGATTTTTCTTCGCGCATCATCGCTGACGGAATAGTGACTGCAACTTTGGTTTTAATAATCAGGTGGCGCAATACTGCATCGTTGAACTTGAATGCGTGCTCTAACTCATCCAGCACTTCCTGGTTGCATTCGATATTCATCAGCACATAGTGCGCTTTGTGTATCTTCTGGATGGGATAAGCCAGCTGACGGCGACCCCAATCTTCCAGGCGATGGATCAAGCCCTGCTTGGCCGTTACCAGAGTACGGTAACGCTCAACCATGGCAGGCACTTGCTCGCTCTGGTCGGGGTGTACAATAAATACAATTTCATAATGTCGCATTTAGATTTTCCTTTTGGCTATTAAAGCCCCCCGTCATGCGTGGCGGTGGAGCAAGGGAGCGCGATTATAGCGGAAACAGCGCCAAGGTCAAGGAATTAGGGCATATTCCGCATACACTACACACACTAAGGTAGAATCACCCTCATCGCAGGACAGCCTTGATTAACGTAACAATTCCCATAATATTTGAAGATGAAATCCATTGTTATCCTGATTTCCGGACGTGGCAGCAATTTGCAGGCTTTACTGGAGGCGCGCTTGCCCTGCCGCATCGCCGCAGTTATCAGCAATCGCGCTGATGCTGCCGGGCTGAAAATCGCCCAGCAACATGGCATTGCCACCCACATCATTGCCCATCAGGATTATAGCGACCGCGACGCTTTTGATACTGCACTGGCAGCCAGCATCGATCATTATCAACCCGACCTGGTGGTGCTCGCTGGTTTTATGCGCATCCTCACTGCGCAATTTGTTGCCCGCTATCGGGGCAGGTTAATCAACATCCACCCTTCGTTGCTGCCTGCCTACAGCGGTCTCGATACGCACAGGCGCGCGCTGCACGATGGTGTGAAAATTCATGGTTGCACAGTACACTTTGTCACCGATGACCTCGACCATGGCCCGATTATTATTCAAGCAGCCGTACCCGTGCTTATGAATGACACTGCGGCTACTTTGGCCGCGCGCGTATTGCATCAGGAACATCGCATTTATGTACAGGCGATACGCTGGTTTTGTAATGGCCACCTTAGCCTGTCGGCGCAGGGCAAGGTGCTGCTGCAACGCATTGAGCAACCGGGGTGCACGCTGATTATGCCAGGGTTGGAATAGACATGCGCATACTGATTAATTTATCTCTGACGCTGCTATTGTGCGCTATTGCGCCCTCTCTATTGGCGGTGGAATCACCCAACCGTATTCATGCCAAATATGATGTGCTTAAGGGCAATATCAAGATTGCTACCATTACTGAAACCTATACCCGCACACCCGGCGGTTACCATATTGAAAGCGTGAGCCGTGCAGTTGGCTTGCTGGCAGTGTTTAAACCGGAAATCATCACCATTACCAGCGAAGGAACGCTGACCACGCATGGGCTGCGTCCCACCACTTTCATACAAAAACGAAAGCTGGATGGCCATCGAAACGCCCGCGCTGATTTCGACTGGAATGCCCACCTTATTACCTTGACCGACCGTGCGGGTACACGCACTTTGCCGCTGGCCACAGCTACGCAGGATAGATTAAGTGTCATGTACCAATTCATTTTTTCTGATTTGAGCAATATTCCGCTGCTCAACCTTAAAATCAGCAATGGCAGCAAAGTGGATGATTATAGTTATCGCATTACTCCTAACCAGAACGTGAAAGTTCCGCTGGGTATCTTCCCGGCTATTTATTTAACGACACCCCGCCAAGGCAAGGAAAAGAATCAAACTGAAATCTGGCTGGCAACTGAGCATGCCAATTTCCCTTACAAAATGACAATTACTGATTCAGATGGTGACGCGCTGACGCAAGAATTAACCCAATTTAATTTTGAGCCATGAACAAGACAGCAAGCACCTTGAGTTTGCCTGACATTCCGTTTACTCTACGAATCTCGTAATGACTGTACCACCCCGTCAATCAAAACAACAAAGGAGAATCACGATGAAGATATTGCTAGGCATGTCAGCAGCAGCGTTATTGTTATGCGGTACGGCGGCCTGTGCCGATCAAGTGCATGCAACCATGAATACTTTAACCACTACCGGTATCGGTGCTGAGGCCGGAAGCATCAAGGCTAAAGATACCAAAGAAGGTCTGGAGCTGCATGTGCAACTGAAAGGCCTGACACCCGGTGAACATGGTATTCATCTGCACCAGAATCCGAGTTGTGATGCCACGGTAAAAGACGGACAACCGGTGCCAGGTGGTGGTGCAGGTGGCCATTTTGATCCGCTTAATACCACTCACCATGAAGGCCCGGCTGGCAATGGTCATCAAGGCGATTTGCCTTTCATCACTGCGGACGCCAATGGCAATGTGAATGCAAAAATTGTTGCTCCCCATCTTAAAGAAGCAAGCTTGCTCGGGCGCTCTTTTGTTGTTCATGCAGGTGGAGATAATTATTCCGATACGCCCAAGCCTTTGGGTGGCGGCGGAGCCCGCGTGTTATGCGGCGTAATCAGCAGCAAGTAATACAAACAATCTGCTTTACTTAAAACCCTGGGCTACTCCAGGGTTTTTTGGGTTTTTATTTTTAACCTAAGCTGGGAAACAATCCCCGCACACCGCTAGCAATAAATTCCACTGCAATGGCGGCGAGTATCAAGCCCATTAAACGGCTGAATATATCTATCCCGATTTTTCCCAA
>JAUSKS010000152.1 GCA_030646595.1 Gallionellaceae bacterium
CACATCCATGCCGATGATCTGGCGCGCTGCGTAGTGGCTGCCATGCATTATGCAAAACCCAATCGAGTGGTGCATACCAGCGACGATAGCAATCTTAAAATGGGGGCTTATTTTGATGCGGTAGCAGATGCCTATAGCTTGCCGCGTCCGCCCCGCATCAGCCGTGCTGAAGCGCAACGGGTGTTGTCGCCGATGATGCTATCCTTCATGAATGAATCGCGCCGACTGAGCAATACGCGCATGAAACGCGAATTGAAAATAGCATTGCATTATCCGACCGTGGCAGATGCCTTGCTGGAAATGCAAAACGCCTCTCCGTAGTAGTGATGAGCCCGTTAAAATTCGTAAACCTAATTTTTTTACTGCCGGACTGCCATGTTGCCTGATTTTCCTGTTTCCTACCCTCGTATCTGGCGCGCATTAAATGCGCTTGGCTCGCTCAAATTAACACTGGTTGTCCTTATTGTGCTGGCAGCAGGAGTGATTGTTACCTATGAATCAACAGTGCGCACTGCCTGGGCGGTAGCCGCACCTTTATTTGCAGTGGCGTTGAATCTGGCAGCAGCAGTGGCAACGCGGCCCGGGTTCCGGCGGCAGACGGCGTTGCTAGTTTTTCATCTGGCGCTTATTGCCATTATTTTATTGCTGGCTATCGGGCGGCTGACTTATCTTGAGGGGCAGGTGGAGCTGGCTGAAGGCGAAATGTTTGATGGCCAGTTGATGCAGGAAGAAAGCGGGCCGTGGCATCTGCGGCAGCGGCTGAACAAGGTGCAGTTCAGCAATGAAGGGTTTACTATCAGCTACACCACCTCGGTAAAAGGCTTGCAACGTGGGCCTACCCAAAACTGGGTGGGATGGATAACTGCCGATGGGCAAGCGCAACGAACAGTCATCGGTGATCAGACCCCCTTGACATTGGAGAGCTACCGTTTCTATACCACCCATAACAAGGGTTTCGCGCCGGTTTTTCGTTGGCATCCGGCAGATGGCAGCCAGGATCAAATAGGCGCGGTTCATTTGCCACCCTATCCCAAATTTGAATACAAGCAGGTCAACGAATGGCAACCGCCAGGAAGTCGGACCATCCTATGGATCATGTTGCAATTCGATGAGGTCATTCTGGATCCCAATCAACCTTCAGAATTCCGTTTGCCAACCGAGCATAAGCTGGTAATCAGAATAGGAGAGCAAAGGCATGAACTCAGGCCGGGCGATGTTTTGCGCCTGCCCGAAGGCGTGTTGGAGTACCGCGAATTGCGTAAATGGATGGGCTACAAGGTGTCATATGATTTTACGCTGCCGTGGTTGCTGGCGGCTTGTATTGTGGCCGCACTCAGTATGGCCGTGCACTTCTGGCGCAAATTTGCCGCGCGGCCTTGGGATCAAGCTGCACCTTAAGGCATTACAAAAAATATCCTAAGTCCATGGTTTCTCTTTTGCCAGGGAATTTATTCCCTGGCAAGCCAAGAAATTCCTCTATACCGCGCTATTTCTCCCCGCAAAAAATTACGCTGGTATAACTATATCTGGTATAAAATATTATCGGGGTTACTATTAGTAGTGTTTTTGGGGAGAGTGGGTGCTATCTTTACTCTTATGGAAGTGATCAGGTACATAATGAATATCCGATGTTAAATTCGGAGCAGGATATTCATCGTCGTCTTGCGCTTGCCCGGCTGCCAGTCATGCCGCACATCTTAATCACGCTGATGGACTGTTGTCAGAGTGAAGAGATGGAGCTGGATGATTTCGCCAATCTCATTGCCAAGGATGCTGCGGTTTCCATGCGCGTGATGGGGGCAGTCAACGGCTCAGCTTATTCTCCCTATAGTCATAAGCCGGGGTTACGCCAGGCCGTGCTCGCCCTGGGTATGGAAAACCTGCGTACTTTGCTGATCAGCGAAGCCGTCTTTCAGGTATTAAACAATTTCAATCATCCCGATGATACCGATCTGCGTGGCTTCTGGCGGCATTCCTATACTGCTGCGCTGGCAGCACGCAAAATTGCGGCGTTGACAGATTATCCCTATCTGGAAGAAGCCTATCTGGCAGGCTTGCTGCATGACGTGGGCCGCCTGGCATTGCTGGCAGTGGCACCGCAAGAATATTCCATGCTGTTAAGCCATGTGGATGATGCCGGTTTAGGGGAAGCGGAGAAACAAACCTTTCAAATTACCCACTGCGAAGCCGGGGCCTGGTTGATTGATCGCTTCCAGCTCGACTCTTTTATTGCTGATAGTGTGCGTTACCACCATCAGCCACTGGCGCAAGTGGCCACTGCGCATCCATTGATTGGTATCGTGCTGCTGGCTGATTTAATAGCTTGCCATGGTACGGGTGAGCCCAGCGCCGAAGCAGCGCAGCAACTCTTTAATCTGGATGCAGCAGCCTTGCTGGAGATTTGTCAGGAAACTGAGCAAGAGGTAAAACAGGCTGCGGTGTCCTTGCACATAGACCTGGTGGGCACCGAACAGGCTATGGCCGTGCCTTATCCTTCCAAACGCGCGCGCGATGACAGTCAGGTACGTGAGCGGCTGGTGCTGGAAGTGCAGCAAGTCATCCTTGCGGCCGAGACGGGCCGTGCTTTTGCCTATGCCGACGATGAAATCAGCCTGATGGGTGCAGTGGCGGGATCGGCTGATTTGCAATTTGGTTTTGCGAATATATTATTTCTGATGCACGATGAGCCTGGCCGGTGCCTGCGTGGAGTCGCACTGAAAGCTACCCAGCAGAGCGTGGCCGAATTTTCTATTCCGCTGGCCGATAGCGGAGCCGTAGCCGTAGCCGCGCAGCAGCGCCAGGTGGCATTTATTGCGGCCGCCTCCAGTACCTTAAGTCTGGCAGATGAGCAATTATTCCGCTTGTTAAATACCCAGCATTTGGTCTGCTTGCCCTTGCTGGCCAAAACGCACAACTTGGGCGTAATCATCGCCGCCACCGTTCCTTATCGCCTGGATGAACTGCGCACCCGGGTTAATTTCTTGCGCATGTTTTCTGGTCAGGCTGCTACTGCGCTGGATGCACTGCACACTAAGGCGCTGGAATCAGCGCAGCTGGCGGAGGAATATCGCCAGGCCTCGCGCTGGGTTATACACGAAGCCAGCAATCCCTTATCCATTATCAAAAATTACCTGCTCGTGCTCGACAGCAAGATCAAGCGTAAAGAATCAATACAGGCGGAAGTGGCCATCATCAGCCAGGAAATTGATCGCGTCGGCAAAATCATACAAGGGTTTGCCGGCATTCAGGTAGAGGCTACCAAAGAAATGCTGGGGGTTAATCACATTGTTGCGGAAGTCATCAAATTTCTGGAAATCACCAACTATATTCCTTCCGCTATCCACATTCAGATGCAACTGCAGGATGAAGCAGACGAGGTGAAAGTAGATAGCAATGCGCTGAAGCAGATTTTGGTTAATTTGATCAAGAATGCAGTAGAGGCTATGCCAGAAGGTGGCGAAGTGGTGGTTGCCACGCCGCATTACGTTAACCGTGATGGCCATCTCTATTGCGTATTGACCATACAGGATAACGGCCCTGGCATTGCGCCGCCGGTATTGGCGAAACTGTTTTCGCCTATACGTAGCGCCAAGAGCGGTGATCATGCCGGGTTGGGTTTGAGCATAGTGCATCGTCTGGTGCAGGATATGGGAGGAATGATTATGTGCCGTAGTAATGGTAGTGGAACGGCTTTTGAAATATTGCTGCCGGTTAATTCCGCAAGCAGTACTGGTATTGAAAACAAACCGGAAATTATGGGAGGTAGGTATGGAAGAGATTGATCACGCTCCGTTGATGTTTGAATTGAATGGTGACCGGCAACTGGTGCCGCCATTCAATCCTGAGTTCCGTCTGTTACTGGTGGATGATGATGCACGTATGCTGGGCAGCCTGTGTGAATTATTAAAGGGGCTGGGACACCAGCTGACCACCGCCAGCACCGGCAAGGAAGCGATTGAACAACTGAGCCGCATGAAATTTGATTTGATCTTGCTCGATCTCAGATTGCCGGATATGACCGGACATCAAATCATGGATTTCGTCAGAGACCATGGCATTGATGCGCACGTCATTGTGCTCAGTGGTGACACGGCCATTGAAGCAGCCATTGGTGCGCTGGAACGTGGCGCTTTTGGCTATCTGCGCAAGCCCTACGATCCGCGTGAACTGCTCAAGCTGGTGGATAACGCGCGTCAGCGTACTTATCTGGAAGCGCACAACCTGCAAATTTCTTCGCGCCTGGAGCGTTCGGAAAGGCTGTATCGCTACCTGATTGATAATTCCCCCGACGTTATCTATACCTTGAACCATGAAGGAAAATTTTCCTTTGTCAATAAACGGGTGAATGCCTTGCTGGGCATAGACCGTGATGAATTGATAGGCAAGCATTATTCAGAGCTGGTGCATGAAGACGATATGGATATGGCGACCAATGTTTTTAATGAACGCCGCTCTGGCGACCGTGCTTCACGTAATGTTGAATTGCGCCTGAAATGTTTAACCGGGCTGGAAGGGGAGCGTTATTTTAATAATACCCTGATCACCATCGTCCTCAATTCGACTGGTGTATATACCCGCGACAAGGCTTATGCCAAACATGAATTTCTTGGCACCTATGGCGTAGCGCGGGATATTACTGATCGTAAGCGAGCAGATGAGTTGGTGACTTATCATGCTTACCATGATGTATTAACCGGCTTGCCCAACCGCATCCTGTTCAAGGACAGGCTCAGTATTGCGATGAGTCAGGCCAAACGTGAACGGGCGGAATTAGCGGTGATGTTCCTCGACCTGGACCGCTTTAAGCGTGTTAACGATACCTTTGGTCATGCCAAAGGAGATGAATTGCTGCAACAAGTCACGGCTCGCTTACAGGCAGCGATACGCGGCGGTGACACCCTGGCACGGCTGGGCGGAGATGAGTTTACGCTGGTCTTGCCCAACCTGCATACGCGCCGTGATGCAGAAGCAGTGGCCAGTAAAATATTGGAAAACCTGCGCGCACCGTTTGAGATTGACAAGCAGCCTTTGCACATATCAGCCAGCATAGGCATTGCCATATTCCCCGGTGATGGAGAGACTATTGATGAGTTATTGCGTCATGCTGATATTGCGATGTACCAAGTCAAATCCATGGACAAGGACAGCTATCATTTTTACGACAGCAAGATCATCAACTCCTCGCACCAGAAAATTATTCTGGAGCAGAGTTTGCGCAATGCCCTGACCCAGGGCGAGCTGGAAATGTATTACCAGCCGCAAGTGGATGCTACTAGCGGGGAGATGGTGGGCGTGGAAGCGCTGATGCGCTGGAACCATCCTGCGCGCGGATTGCTGGGCGCAACCGAATTCATCCCCTTGGCCGAAGAAGTAGGATTGATGATCCCGCTCAGCGATTGGATGCTGAGTGCGGTATGTACCGACCTGAGCAAGTGGAACAGGGTCTGCCCCAGCGAGTTGAAATTATCGCTGAATCTTTCGCCGCAATATCTGGATCGCGGAAATTTCCCGGAGAAATTATCGGAAGCACTGACCTTGCATGGAATTTTGCCGCAGCAGATAGAGGTGGAAATCACCGAGAATATTTCCATACGCAGCCCGCAGCAAGCCATGGAGCAGCTCGAAAAATTGTGCCGTCTGGGTGTCACCATCGCCATAGATGATTTTGGTATTGGTTACTCATCGCTCTCTTATCTGCATCAGTTTCCCATTCACACCATCAAGATAGATCAGGCTTTTGTGCGCGAGATACAGTCTGCAAGCGGCCATTATCCGGTGGTGCTGGCCATTATCGCGATTGCCAAGGGATTGGGTTTGCGGCTGGTGGCGGAAGGTGTGGAAACAGAGATACAGTCGCACTACCTTGAGCAATCCGGCTGCGGCACCATGCAGGGCTATCTATATCATGAGCCGATGTCGGGTGAGCAATTGTTGCAGATGCTGCACAAACACACTGCGCTATCGGCGCAGGGATAATCAGGTGGTGAGCCATGCCCAGCGCAGCAGAATTATTTGCAGCTATTGTATTCAGCACCATCGGCATGGCTGCGTTCGTGTATGGGAAAAAATCCGCGCAGGGGAAACCCATGGCGGTGGGTATTGTGTTGATGGTCTATCCTTATTTTATTTCCGAACTATGGCTGGTCTACGCAATAGGATGCGCTTTATGTGCTGCCCTGTTTTTGTGGCGTGATTAACAACGCGCACGAAATAAAACCCGGTCAATCCATCGAGCTGCTTAAAGCGCTGCATATTCTCACGCGCGATGGCAGCATGAATCAGGATTCGCGGCGCAAGCTCAAGCAAGTCTATCACCTCTACCAATTCATAGAACCGCTGCTGCAACAGATACAGCAAGAGCATGCTGCCATTCAATTGGTGGATATAGGGGCCGGCAAATCCTATCTGGGCTTTATC
>JAUSKS010000157.1 GCA_030646595.1 Gallionellaceae bacterium
GACAACTACGGTGACATAGGCGTGTGCTGGCGTCTGGCCAAACAACTGGCGCATGAGCATGGCATAACAGTGCGCTTGTGGGTGGATGATCTGGCGAGCTTCCGCAAGCTGTGTCCGCAAATCAATTCTGCATTATCCGCACAACACTATCGTGCAGTGGAGATCAGGCATTGGGTTACTCCCTTTCCGGATGTTGAGCCTGCGCATTGGGTGATCGAAGCATTTGCTTGTGAATTGCCAGCCAGCTATGTGGTTGCGATGGCCGCGCAAAAGCGCAAACCGGTTTGGATCAATCTTGAATATCTGAGTGCGGAAACATGGGTAGCAGGTTGCCACAGACTTCCTTCGCCTCATCCCTCCTTGCCGCTGCTCAAATATTTTTTCTTTCCGGGTTTTACCTCGGCAACAGGCGGCTTATTGCTGGAGCGTGATTTGCTGGCCCGGCGCTATGTTTTTCAGCGTGACTCCACCGTCTTGTGGCAAAAGCTGGCCGTGCCCTTGCCTCAGACCAATGAAGTGCGAGTATCGTTATTCTGCTATGAAAATCCTGCATTGCCGGAATTACTGTGGGCATGGGAAACGGGCGAGATACCTGTAATGTGTTTAGTGCCGGAAGGACGTGCATTGCCGCAAGTAGCGGCTTTCTTTGGACAGAATACTGTGGTGGGCGCAGCACTTCGACGAGGTAATCTGCAAGTGCGTGTGTTGCCGTTCATGGAGCAGGAACGCTACGATGAATTGCTATGGGCCTGCGATATTAATTTTGTGCGCGGCGAAGACTCCTGGGTGCGCGCGCAATGGGCGGGCCAGCCGTTTGTCTGGCATATTTATCCGCAGCACGATAATGTTCATTTGCAAAAACTGCGCGCCTTCATGGCACTGTATGAGAATGGATTGCCACCAGCAGCAGCGCAAGCGCTGCAATCGTTATGGGAGTGCTGGAATAGTGGAAAGAGTGCTGATACTGCCTTGGGCCAGGCATGGCCCGATTTCCTGGCGCATAGAGTTGTGCTTAAAACGCATGGACGCGCCTGGGCGCAGCAGCTATCCGGTAATAGCCTGGCCGTGAATATTCTGAATTTCAGCCGGGAAATTGCTGGGGAATCGGAAAATTGATAGAATGCGCGGCTTAGTTAAAGTTTAAGGCAGACCAACATGAAAATAGCTCAGGAACTCCGTGCAGGTAACGTCATCATGATAGGCAGCGATCCTATGGTGGTATTGAAGGCCGAATATACTCGCTCCGGTCGTAATGGCTCGGTGGTGAAAATGAAATTCAAAAATCTGTTGACCGATTCGCCCAGCGAGGCGATTTATCGTGCTGACGACAAATTTGAAATGGTGCAGCTCGATCGCAAGGAAGCCACGTATTCCTATTTCTCTGACCCCATGTATGTGTTCATGGACACCGAGTACAACCAGTATGAAGTGGAAAAAGAAAATCTGGGTGACGCGCTCAATTACCTGGAAGATGGCATGGCATGCGAAATGGTGTTCTATAACGACAAAGCCATTTCCGTGGATTTGCCCAACACCGTGGTGCGCGAAATTATTTACACCGAACCTTCGGTGCGTGGTGATACTTCCGGCAAGGTCATGAAACCAGCCAAGATAGGGTCGGGCATGGAGATACCCGTCGCTGCATTCTGCGAGATCGGTGACAAGATCGAGATTGATACGCGTACCGGAGAATTTAGGCGTCGTGTGGCTGCTTGATGTATCCCAGTATTGAAGATTTCGTCGGCAATACCCCTCTAGTCAAGCTCAAACGCATTCCCGGCGCGACCAGCAATACCTTGCTGGCCAAGCTGGAAGGCAACAACCCCGCCGGCTCGGTCAAAGACCGTCCGGCACTGTCCATGATCCTACACGCCGAGCAGCGCGGTGCAATCAAACCTAGCGATACCCTGATCGAAGCCACCAGCGGCAATACCGGCATCGCGCTGGCCATGGCAGCTGCAATGCGCGGTTATAAAATGTTATTGGTCATGCCGGATAACCAAAGCGTGGAACGCCGCCAGAGCATGCGCGCGTTTGGCGCGGAATTGGTATTGACGCCGCAGGCAGGCAGCATGGAATTGGCGCGTGACACGGCAGAAAAATTGCGCGATGAAGGACACGGCATTATTCTTGATCAATTTGCCAATCCGGATAATCCGCTGGCGCACTACGAAGGCACCGCGCCGGAAATCTGGCGCGACACGCACGGCAGCATCACCCATTTCATCAGCAGTATGGGCACCACCGGCACCATCATGGGTTGCTCGCGCTACTTCAAGGAAAAAAATCCGGCCATTCAGATCGTCGGTGTGCAGCCGGAAGAGGGCGCGCAGATTCCTGGTATTCGTAAGTGGCCGCAAGCTTATTTGCCGAAAATTTATGATGCCAACCGTGTGGATAAGCTGGAATATGTCAGCCAGCAGGCGGCGGAAGAAATGACACGCCGTCTGGCGCGTGAGGAGGGCATTTTCTGCGGCACCTCATCCGGTGGTGCGCTGGTGGTTGCCTTACGGGTGGCGCAGCAAGTGGAAAATGCAACCGTGGTATTTATCGTATGTGATCGCGGTGATCGTTATCTTTCCACAGGTGTGTTTCCGCCGTAGTTGGATTTACGTTCCTTCCCCCTTTCAGGGGGAGGGCTAGGATGGGGGTAGAGTTGTGGAAAGATAGCGTTTCTACCCCCTCCCTAACCCTCCCCCTGCAAGGGGGAGGGAATATAGTGGCT
>JAUSKS010000171.1 GCA_030646595.1 Gallionellaceae bacterium
GGAAATTTGAGGGGACCTGCTCCTAGTACGAGAGGACCGGAGTGGACAGATCTCTGGTGTACCGGTTGTCACGCCAGTGGCATCGCCGGGTAGCTATATCTGGAAGAGATAACCGCTGAAAGCATCTAAGCGGGAAACTCGCCTCGAGATGAGATTTCCCTGGGGGTTTAACCCCCCTGAAGGGTCGTGGAAGACTACCACGTTGATAGGTCAGGTGTGGAAGCGCAGTAATGCGTTAAGCTAACTGATACTAATTGCCCGTGTGGCTTGACCCTATAATATTAAGTAACAAGTGAAGAGAGAAGGGAAAAGAGTGGAGGGTAAAACCGACACCGAACCCCGATCCCTCGCGTTGCAATCAAAACCCTCTTACTTCTTCCGAATACGTCGATCACGTGTCTAGGCTAAAGGCTCAATCCTCAATCCTCGATCCTGATTTCGACAACAGTTATGTCTGACGACCATAGCGAGTTGGTCCCACTCCTTCCCATCTCGAACAGGACAGTGAAACGACTCCGCGCCGATGATAGTGTACAGTCGTATGTGAAAGTAGGTCATCGTCAGACTCCTATAAAGTAAAAAGCCCAACCTTGTGTTGGGCTTTTTACTTTATGGAATTTGATTGGTGACCTACTTGAGTTTATGACAACATGCTAAATGGTAAAGCGCCTTCTACGGAAGGCTTTTGTGTTTAACATCCACGGTCTTATTGCACAGGCTGGGCGTATGAATAGCCTCGATAGCTTGTTGAGTGGCCGAGACGGTGCTGGATAGATCATCCTGGTAGACTTCGAAGTAGCTGCCGCCATAGGTATTCAATCCTGAACAAATTGCATCTATGAGCGTACCTGCCATGCGATAGTAGGGGTCGTTGCTGGCTGACCAGATGAATTGCAGTGCCACTGGGGCTCGGCTGATATCCGATAAGATGCCATTCATGCGCCAGCTTCCCTGGGCATTGAGGTCAGTAGCAAATGAAGAGAACCCGGTGGGGTCCAACTGCAAGGCGTAATCCAGAAGCTCTTTATAAAACGCGGGGCCATCAAAATCAGCCTTGCAAATACTGTCCACTGGAACAGGCAGGAATTTATTGCTGGCAGGAAATGCTTGCTGCACAGCGGAGATGGTTGTCTGCCAGGCAGCCAAGTAATCGGTCCGGCTGTAAGCCAATGCTGGAGTCAGTCGGCCGTCTGAACAGCCAACTATAGACATTTCCAGAACTGGGGCAGTAACAGAGATAGCTTGAATATAAGTCATCATGCCGCTAGTAGTGAGGTGGTCTGCTATTGCGGCTATCAGGTTGGACCACTGTGTCAGGTATACATTATCCCAGGGCACCGGGTCAGTTACAGATGCGCCTGTTGCAGGCGAGGTGTAGGTATAGGAAGATGCAGCAGGCTGTGATGAATAAAGCCAGCTTGGCGTACCCGTTCCAGTTGGGAATATGTGCAAAGTAACTTTCTTGCCAGTTACCGAGGCTGCAGCCACTGCAGAGTCTATAATCGTCCAGTTGTAGTTATCCTGCGCGGGTTCCAAAATTTTCCAGGCGATCCGCACGGCAATGCCATCCACTGTGCTCATGGCCAGCATCGTGCCATAATCAAGGTTATTCATTAAAGCAAGTACGGTTGTTCTTGGGGCAGTGGTTTTGCCGGGAGCTGCGTTGCTTTCGCTACTACCATAAACAACAGCGCAGACTAGCAATGAGGTTAGCAGTGCGGCCTTAATGACGGCCTCCATCCATTCCTGTTTGAATCCGCGGAAGGGTGAAGCAGGGCAGATAGAATATTTGATGATGCCCACTTTGGTAGATATAAAAAACTATGATTTAAGCAGGCAATATAGCATAGATGTCTGTTGCATTGGGGGCCGATTGCATTTTATCCCGGACAGATGTAGTTTTTGGAGTGGTTTGCTGATCCTGCTTGAGAGGCTTACGGCAGAGATACTCTAATTACACAGGCTGGGTGTATGAATGGCCTGAATAGCCTGCTGTACGGGGGCCGAGGTGCTGGATAAATCTTCCTGATAGACTTCAAAATAATTGCTTTTATAACTATTCAGTCCCTTGCAAATTGCATCCTTGAGTGTACCTTGCATGCGATTGCCGGGATCACTACTTGCCTGCCAGATGAATTGCAAATTGATGGGAGCCGAGCTAACGTCGGAGACACCATCTATGCGCCAACTGCCTTGTGCGTTCAGATCCGCCGCGAACATTGCAAATCCCCCGCCGTATGTTTGCAAAGCATAATTCAGAAGGCCCTTGTAAAAGGTAGGCCCAGTCATGTCTTGTTTGCAGATGCTATCCACCGGCACAGGTAGCAGCTTTTGAGTATTGGGGAAAGCGCTTTGCGCAGCATCAATGGTGGTTCGCCACGCCTGTGAGTATGTTGCACTGACGTAGGATGTAGGGAGTTGATCGCATGCGGCCAGAGACATTTCAGGAACTGGCGCTGTAATAGAGATGGCCTGAATTTTTGCTGTCACCCCGCTGGCGGTGAGATGATCTGCCAGTGCATTGATGAGACTAGCCCATCGCGTCAAATAGATATTATCCCAAGGCACAGGGTCTGTTGTTGATGTGGACGCACCTGGTAGCGTATAGGTATAGGAAGCCGCAGAGGCTGAGGAATAAAGCCAGGCTGGTGTGCTCGTTCCGGTAGG
The DNA here is from genome assembly GCA_030646595.1 of Gallionellaceae bacterium. Lineage (GTDB taxonomy): Bacteria > Pseudomonadota > Gammaproteobacteria > Burkholderiales > Gallionellaceae > Nitrotoga. The sequence continues at coordinate 2,668 of JAUSKS010000171.1, forward strand.
CAATATATGTAAAGTGACTTTCTTGCCTGCTACTGAGGCGGCAGTAACTGCATTATTAACAATAGTCCAGTCATAAACGCCTGATGCGGTTTCCAATGCGCTCCAGTTGGCGCGCACAGCAATGCCATCGACTGCGCTCATGGCTAGAAAGGTGTTGTAGTTGGAACTGCTCATTAAGGCAAAGGCCAATGCTGAAGATGTACTCGTAGTAGAAGATGCAGAACTGCCTCCGCTGCAAGAAGCCAGGGAACCGAGCATTGCGCTTAATAATAATGTATAGATTGCTGCCTCGGCCCATCTTCTTTTAAATCCGAGGCGGTATAAATCAGCACAATGAAAGAGAAATTTAATGGCTTGCACCTTGAGTGCCAAAATAACAAATAGACGATAACACCCAGCACTGCTAACTTCAAGCCAAAGTATACTAATTATAAAAAATAAGCATACCGAATATTTTTGTATGATTGCTGGACATAGATTTATAGAGTACTGTTCTATTATGAAATTTTCACTCAGGGGGAAATATGCAAATAACACAAATTCGCTGGACTCCTGCTGCGCAATGGAATAATTCTGCAGATGATTGCCGTGATGCAGATTTGGTGCTGGTTTTTGCTGACGCTGATTATTTTCAAACGCCTGCCTGTTACCAAGACCTGAAGAATAAATTTCCCCATGCGCATATCGTAGGCTGCTCTTCATCCGGCACTGTGCTGGGCAACACGATTAGTGATGGCGATGTGGTGGCTACAGCCGTGCACTTTGAACAGGGCAAGGTACGTATGGCTACTGCCGATGTTAAGCCAGGAGAAGACATTCGGGCGCTTGCCGGGAGCCTGATGAAAGAGCTTCAGGCAACCGATCTCAAGCATGTGTTGGTATTTTCTGATGGGCTGCTAGTGAATGGTAGTGATCTGGCCGCCGGGCTAAATTCATTTGGTATTACGGTAACGGGGGGATTGGCAGGAGATGGCTCACGGTTTGGTAAAACCTGGGTAATGGCCGATGCGCCAGCGCGTGCAGGACGCATAGCTGCAATCGGTTTATATGGTGATCTAGTGGTGAAAAGTGGTTGTTTCGCCGGATGGCAGGAATTTGGTGCGGAGCGGGTGGTAACCAAGTCGGCCAGTAATGTAGTCAGTGAAATTGATAATCAGCCAGCGCTGGCTTTATATAAAAAATATCTGGGCGATATGGCTAAGGATTTGCCGGGCAGCGGCCTGCGTTTTCCGCTGAGTGTGCGCGCGAATGTAGGTGAGCAGCCTATTATCCGTACCTTGCTTGGTGTGGATGAAAATGCCCAGACGCTTACTTTTGCCGGCGATGTACCGCAAGGGTGTTTATGCAAACTGATGAGAACGGATCTGGATAGTTTGATTGAAAGCGCCGGTATGGCTGCTACTGCGGCCAAGCCACAACATGCAGATTCTGCGGGACTGTGTTTGGTTATCAGTTGCGTGGGGCGGCGGTTGGTATTGGGACAGTTGACTGAAGAAGAACTGGAAGTGGTGCAGGAAAACCTGGGTGAGCAAACGACCATTGCCGGTTTTTATTCATATGGAGAACTGGCACCATTCAGCGATATTCTGCAATGCCACTTGCATAACCAAACCATGACTCTGACTACATTGTACGAATAATCCGGTTCACATTATGCATCGTCTGTTACTGCGTCAACTGCAACGCCACCTGGGCAAGGATTTTTTGCCGACTGAACAATGGCAGGCATTCTTTCAGGTAATCAGCGCCCATTATGAAGAAATAGATCGCGAACGAACGCTGTTGGAAAATGCGCTGGTGGTTAACTCGCAGGAGCTGACTGAGGCCAACAGCCATTTGCGTGTGCAATCGGAACAAGAACATGCTTTGCTGCGCAGCGTAATTGATTCCATCCCCGACCTGCTTTTTTTCAAAACGCCAGAAGGTGCTTATCTGGGCTGCAACCGCGCATTCGAAAAGTATATAGGGCTGCCGGAGAGCGCCATTATTGGCAAGACAGATTTTGATTTCCTGGATACCGCCCTGGCAGATACCCTGCAAAAAACCGATCAGCAGATGCTGGCCTTGAGGCAGCCCTCGCTCAGCGAGGAGTGGGTCACCTACCCGGATCACAGCCGGGTTTGTCTGGAAATGTTGCGTACACCCTATGCCAGTATGAATGGCAAGCTGCTCGGTCTGATCGGGATAGGCCGTGATATTACCGAACGCAAGCGGCTGGAAGATGAAATGCGGGTTGCCACCATGGTATATCAGCATAGCGATGAAGGTATGCTGGTGACTGATGCCAACAATCATATTATTGCTATCAACCCCTCATGCAGCAAAATAACCGGCTATAGCTTTGACGAAGTAGTAGGCAAGGATCCCAAAATTTTTAATTCCGGACGCCAGGATAAAAATTTTTTCCAGGAAATGTGGCTGGCGCTGGACACCACCGGATATTGGCATGGCGAGATATGGGATAGGCGCAAAAACGGCGAAATATATGCCAAAAGATTGACTATCAACACCTTGTATACGGATGCAAAAAGCGTACACGGGTATGTGGCATTGTTCTCCGATATTACTGAACAAAAGCAATCGGAAGAATTAATCTGGAAACAAGCCAATTTTGATACATTGACCGGCTTGCCCAATCGTCGCATGTTCCGCGATCGCCTGGAACAGGAACTGAAGAAAGAGCATCGTGCCGGTTTATCGCTGGCATTGTTGCTGATTGATCTGGATAACTTCAAGGAAATAAACGATACCCTGGGCCATCATGTTGGTGATGAGTTGTTAGTGGAGGCTGCGCGCCGCATCAGCACATGCGCACGCGAATCGGATACCGTAGCGCGGCTGGGGGGCGATGAATTTACCATTGTGTTGCCCCATCTGGTCAATAGCAGCCATGTGGAACGGGTGGCATGGGAAGTCATCACCAAGCTGAGTGAGCCCTTCTATCTAGGTAGCGAAGTTGCCTATCTGTCAGCCAGTATTGGCGTGACGCTTTATCCGGCAGATGCAACCGAAGTCGAGCAGTTGCTGAAAAATGCTGACCAGGCCATGTATGTCGCCAAAAATCAGGGTCGAAAATGTTTCAGTTATTTTACCCAGTCGTTGCAAGAATCAGCGCAAAATCGCCTGCGTTTGCTGAAGGATTTGCATGGTGCTTTGGCGGCTAAACAGTTTAAAGTGTATTTCCAGCCCATCGTGGATTTGACGACAGGCCGCATTCGTAAGGCAGAAGCGCTGTTACGCTGGCAACACCCGGAACGCGGCATGGTAGGCCCTATTGAGTTTATTCCATTGGCCGAAGAAACCGGCTTGATTATGGAAATCGGTGATTGGGTCTTCCGCGAATCAGCACTGTGGGTAAAGCGCTGGATCGAATTATGCCCGGACGGTTTTCAGGTCAGCGTCAATACTTCTCCAGTGCAGTTTCGAGAAGAAGGGAATGTATATGTGCAGGCATGGCTGAATCATTTAAGTAGATTAGAGCTTGCCGGTCAAAGCATGGTCATTGAGATTACCGAAGGCCTGTTGTTAAATGCAGATTCCAGGGTGACCTACAAGCTGCTCAAATTTCGCGATGCTGGTGTGCAGGTAGCCATAGATGATTTTGGTACCGGTTATTCTTCACTTTCCTACCTGAAAAAATTTGATATTGATTACCTGAAAATAGATCAATCCTTTGTGCGTAATCTGGCAACTGATCCGAATGACATGGCTTTATCCGAAGCGATTATTGTGATGGCGCATAAGCTGGGATTGAAAGTCATCGCTGAAGGTGTGGAAACGGAACAGCAGCGCAACTTGCTGGCACAAGCAGGATGCGATTTTGGTCAAGGTTATCTGTTTGCTAAGCCCATGCCGCCAGAAGAGTTTGAAGCGATGTTGCAGCGTGATCTGGTTGTTCCTTCGTAGGGGCACGGTTCACCCGCAGGGTAACGCACCCCTACGTTTGCGCTATGTTCAGGGTGGAATAAGCTTGAAGCTATGCACACCTGGAGCAGCCTCCGGCCCCAGATGATGCAGCAATTCGGCAAGGCTATCGTATTTCCCGGCAGCTGCCTGCGCCGTGCCATTAAACGTCAATCCTTTTGCCGCTGACCACAGCCCTTGTCCATTCAGCAATAGCACACCAGCAGTGGTGCTCAGTCCGATATTGATGCGTTCGCCTGCGCCATTCAGCGTCAGACGATAGTTACCCAGCGGCGCGATACTGCTCAGCGCAGAGCTGGCTTGTTGCCAGTCCATTATTGCTGTGCCTGTAATATTTTGCGGCGTGGCCACCAGGTGTTCGCTTTGAATACGAAATTGTCCGCGAAATTGTGCAGGTTTCAGGATGGGAGAAAATTCTTCCACGATCTGGGCGGGGAGTGATAGCCGCACATGTTGCAATTCAATTTGATTGAAGGCAACGGTTGCCACCATCGCAGAGTCAGGCGGCAGATCATTCCATTGCAAGCGCGCCTGCATTTTCGCAGTGAATAAAGGCAATACAGCCACTCTCCAATGGAGCGGTTCCAGCGCTATCAGGTTGCCTGCGCGCCCGCGTATGGCGGGGGTGGCAGCGCCCTGCCATATTGTGCCCTGAGTATGAGCCAGCATTAAACGTCCGTTGGTAGCATGTTGCAGCCATCTATCCAGCAAGGAGGCAGGGGCCAGCATGAGCAGGGTCAGCAGATAAACCAGAAGAAAGAAACCGACTATTGATTTATACATAGCGGCAGAAGTCGTAGCGAGCGAGCCGACATTGGGGGAGCCTGGAGCGCAGGCACTGGAGTGTACATAATAGTACATGAGGATGCCGAGCACCGCGCGACCCCGATGCCGGTTTGCGCAGTAGACTTATGTCGCTATGTATAGTCACTGTGTTCCACCATTAGTCAACGTGGCCGTGACTTTTACCATACCTGCTTGCGGCAATGCGGCAATGCCTATGGAATCTGCGCGTATGTGTTGTTCCTGTTGCAGGGCGCGCAGCCAGCGCAGCCATTGTTCAAACGAAACCGAGGCCAATGTAATGCGCACCGCATTGGGTGGTTGTGCATCAAGCGCAGTGAGCGCTTCGCGTAATTGATAGCGCACGGCAGACGCTTCAACAGCGGATTGCAAGGCAGCTGCATCGAATACCGCGGGCTTGGGATGATGGCGCAACATTTCAACTTCGGCGGCCTGGGCTTGCAGATG
>JAUSKS010000174.1 GCA_030646595.1 Gallionellaceae bacterium
GGATCGAGGATTGAGGATCGGGGAGCGAGTTAAAATCTACACCTGGGGGAAAAATTGAGCGCCGATTTTCCATCCTCATTCCTCGCTCCTCGCTCCTCAAAAAAATTGCCCTTGGCACTTTTTTTGATGGGCCCCACTGCCAGTGGCAAAACCCAAGTGGCCGTCGAACTGGCGCAACAGTTACCGATAGAACTAATCAGTGTAGATTCAGCGCTGATATACCGCGATATGAATATAGGCACGGCCAAGCCGGATGCTGCCGTACTGGCCCATGCACCACACCATCTCATTAACATAATCGACCCGACCGAGTCCTATTCTGCGGCCGCATTTCGCCATGATGCGTTACGCTTGATGCAGGACATCACCCTGCGCGGCAAAATTCCATTGTTGGTCGGCGGTACCATGTTGTATTTTCGTGCGCTGCGCCAGGGCCTGAGTGACTTGCCGCAAGCCGACCCCGCAGTGCGCAGCGAACTGGAACAACGCGCCGCGCGTTTGGGATGGCCCGCGCTGCATGCCGAGCTGGCTAAAGTTGATCCCGCCACGGCTGCGCGTTTGAAGCCGGGTGACTCGCAACGCATACAGCGCGCACTGGAAATTTATCAACTCACCCACACCCCCATGTCTACACTGATCGCGCAGCAGAAAAAAGCCCTGTTGCCCTATCGTGTGTTGCCGCTCGCACTCATACCCAGCGAACGCAGCCAGTTACATGCGCGCATCGCCATGCGTTTTGCTGCCATGCTCAAGCTTGGCCTGGTAGATGAGCTACGTGTTTTACAGAAAAAATATTCACTGCACCCTGACTTGCCCTCTATGCGGTGCGTAGGTTATCGCCAGGCATGGCAGTTTCTGGCAGGCGCCATCAATGAAGCTGAGCTAATGGAACTAGGCATTGCCGCTACGCGCCAACTAGCCAAGCGTCAGCTTACCTGGCTGCGCGGCATGCCAGATAATATCGAGTTTGATTGCCTGGGGAATAACTTGAGCGAACAAGTATTAAATGCAGTAAAAAAGCTGGCTGACGAATATAATCATTCTGCGGCATAATAAGGCCTTAATTTTGGAGTTCCCGCAATATGAAAGTTACTGTCATTGGTTCCGGCTATGTGGGCTTGGTTTCTGGCGCGTGTCTGGCCGAACTGGGTAATGATGTGGTGTGTCTGGATGTGGATCCGGGCAAAATCGCGCTTTTGCATGAAGGTGGCATACCTATCTATGAACCCGGCCTGCAAGAACTTATCCAGATTAATGTCGCCAGCGGTCGCTTGCGTTTTACCACTGATGTGGATGAGAGCGTAGCTCATGGTTTAGTGCAGATCATTGCAGTGGGTACTCCTCCTGATGAGCATGGTTCGGCTGACTTGCAATATGTGATGGCCGCCGCTCACGCCATTGGCAGCACTATGAATGAATATAAAGTCATCGTAAACAAATCTACGGTGCCGGTTGGCACGGCAGAAAAAGTAAGACTGGCCGTGCAGCAAAAATTGGATGCACGTGGGCTAAAGACTGCATTCAGCCTGGTATCCAATCCAGAGTTCCTCAAGGAAGGTGTAGCCATAGATGACTTCAACCGTCCGGATCGTATCGTAATCGGCGCTGACGATGAGCGCGCGATCCAAATCATGCGCGATCTGTATGCCCCCTTCCAGCGTAACCATGAACGACTGATGGTGATGGACATCAAATCGGCAGAGCTGACCAAATATGCGGCCAACGCAATGCTGGCCACCCGTATTTCCTTCATGAATGAGCTGGCCAATCTGGCCGAAAAAGTCGGTGCGGATATTGAACGGGTACGTAAAGGCATAGGTGCTGATCAGCGCATAGGCTATCACTTCCTCTATTCCGGCTGTGGCTACGGCGGCTCCTGCTTTCCCAAGGATATTCAGGCCTTACAACGCACCGGGGAGGAACATGGTATGCCCATGAAAATTTTGCATGCGGTGGAAGAAGTAAACCGCGCCCAGAAAAATGTGCTGCTGCAAAAAATAACCGCACGTTTTGGAGATAACCTGGAAGGCAAGCGTTTTGCCTTGTGGGGACTGGCTTTCAAGCCGGGCACCAATGATATGCGCGAAGCACCCAGTCGAGCGCTGATGGAAGGACTATGGGCAAGGGGTGCACATGTTACTGCACATGATCCTGTGGCGATGAAAGAAACCTTGCGCCTGTATGGCGACCGCCACACCCTGCGTTATGCTGATACGCCGCTGGATGCGCTACATGGAGCGGATGCGCTGATTATCGTGACCGAATGGAAGGCTTTCAAGAGTCCAGATTTTAGTATCATCAAGCAGCGTCTCAAATACCCGGTTATCTTTGATGGCCGCAATTTATTCGAGCCTTCCAGCGTGGCTACTCAGGGAATTGAGTACCATGGTATAGGACGCTACAGCTCAGTTGCCTGAGTGGGAACCCTGCATCGCCAGTATCCCACTGCGTCCTTCTATGGCCCCCATCACTACCTCATGCCGGGGTAGATCCTGAGCCAGGTTTTTCCGATACTGCTGCATCGCAACCAGTTCATAACCTTGCTTTTTCCAGCCGCTCAGCAATTGCTCAAACACCGGTTTCCACTTTCCGCCTTCCAGTTCGGCATGCAGGGTATAAACATGGCCAGTGGAAGCAGGATGCTCAGTTAACCGCAACAGGTGTTGCGCTACATTTTCCACAGTAATGCCTGCTCGGTTTATCAATTCATCCAGGGTAGGTAACGTGGTCGGC
>JAUSKS010000194.1 GCA_030646595.1 Gallionellaceae bacterium
AATCTCCTTTTATAGCGGCTGGCTTGCGCCATTTTCATTACGAATGCTGATTTGGTTTTGGGTTAATGCGGCCATCTGTATGCCGCTACTGCACCTTTGGCAATTGGCCTGTGCTGTTGTGCAGACCTGGCACCATTAATCCAAGCAAGCGTAGCGTGGGCTGAGCGAAGCGATACCCACGGGGACGATCCCTCTTTCTCTTCTTCTAAAGTTTTCTCTGCCCTATGGCGTTGCGATGTGCTTCACCGCCTGCGCTGCCGTCACGATGGGCATCCCCTGAAACTGTTTGAGCACCAGCAAATCCGCATCGCCCGACACAATCAAATCGGCTTGTGCGACCAGCGCACAAGCCAGCACCGCATCATCATCCGGGTCACGGCACACTGGCTGCGGCAAGGGCGGGGCGACCACCATTTCCGCCAAGGCCTGCAACTCATTCAGAATGCGTTCCGGTGTGCGTGTTGTACGTTGAAGAATGGCTGCAAATTTCCGGCGTGTGATAGTTTCAGCAAACTCTTCCAGCAAGGCCTGACTCATTACCAATTCAACGGTGCCAGCGCGCACCTGATTGAACAGGGTATGCGGTGTGCCATGCCACAATAGGCCGGACAGTAGGACATTGGTGTCAATGACGATCCGCACGCTGCCGCCGTACTTTGCGTACTGCCTTCACCTCGGCATTGATTTCTTCCATCGTCATCGGCGCAACACCTGCGGCGGCCACCTCATCGGCCACCGTCAGCAGATAATTGGCCGCTTGCTGTCTGCGTAGCGCGTTCGACAGTAGGCGATCCAACGCCTGTGGCGTCAGCAGCCCGGCAGCCTGCGCAGCTTGCGCGGTGGCATCGGGCAATTCAATCTGAATTTTGATCATGACCTATCCTTTTCTTTTGGTAGCGCTAATGCGATCATCTTATGCCGCTGCTGCGCCTTTGGCAATTGGCCTGTGATGTTATGCAGACCCAGCCTCATATGCTAAACATGAGGCAAGCTCTAGGTGTTGTTGTATAAGCGCAACACCGTTTATCTGGAGGCGACAGAAAGCATTGTATTTCCCGGCCAATTCCTTTAGCTTCTCGTTTGCTGGGTTTGCCAAAGTGCTGCGGTACCAAGGTGAATCAGGTGAGTGCGGGATTCCGCGCTGGTTGTTGGTAATTTATCGGAGCTGCGGCTCTATAACGAGGTGCAGGACAGGCCTCAATCAAGGAGAATTAAAATGAAACATCAACAAGGTTTTACGTTAATCGAATTAATCGTGGTGATCGTTATTCTGGGCATATTGGCAGCGACGGCATTGCCGAAGTTTGCTGACTTGCAAAAGGATGCGCGTCTTTCTACTATTAAAGGTGCACAGGCTGCTATTCAATCTGCCGCGGCGATGGCACACTCAGTATATTTGGTTGGCACCGCTGCTTCGAACGTGGCTGTTAATCTAGATGGTACAAGCATTACCATGGCTAATGGTTACCCCGATGCCACTGCTACTGGTATTCAAGCTGCTGCGGGCCTCAGTGGAAATGACTATACCCTTACCGTGGCTAACCCCTTCCTCGTACGAGCTATAAATGCTGAGACGCCTGCTTCTTGTCAGGTAAGTTACACTCAAGCTACGCCTGTATCTGCTCCTGTAATTACCTTGACTGCAACGCGGGCAAATTGCTAGTCCAGTCTCACTGGGGCCTTTGTGCTCATGCAAAAAACAGGGGAGCGATGCTCCCCTGTTTTTTTATAAATTCCGCCAGCATTCGCCAAAGACAAAGCAAGTTAAAGAGGTTATTATTGGATTTGTACCGTAAGAAAGTTGCCAAAGGGGAAATGAAATCTGCCCCCATTTTATCTTTAAAGTAAACCGTCGCCTGAGTGGCTTTACTTTGGTCGAGCTGGTTACCATCATTATCATTGTTGTCCTCGGTATTCTGGCGGTGGCTGCTGCGCCGCGACCAAACTTAAGGGGATCGTAACTGTGCGCTTAACCCCCAGCCAAATTGAAGTTATCAAACAGGAGGCCGAGCATTATTTTGGCTCCGGTGCGCAAGTGTGGTTGTTCGGTTCCCGTGTGGATGACACGAAAAAAGGGGGGACATTGATTTGTATGTGCGGCCCGGCATAAACGATGCCGATCAATTGACGGCAGCGCGCTTTGCTTTTCTGGCACGGCTCAAGCAGCAAACGTAGCTTGGGTTGCCCCCTCGCGGCGTAACCTGGAGCATGAACAAGTTAATGGCGAAATGAACGGATGATTATGACAACCACGACTGATTTCATTTTTAAGCAACTGGCGATAATCCCACGACTATAGGGTAAATCAGATGGAGTTTGACCCTCATGATGCAGATATTGCACTTCAAATTTTGTGTTTTAGCCGCATTGCTTGCATGGGGTGTCGGGTTTGCTGTTGCAGCCGAACTGGGGCTACCGCCGCTCCCCCACCCCGCCCATAATTTACCCACACCGGGCAGCATCGCTCTGGGTAAGAAGCTCTTTCACGATAAGCGCCTGAGCGCAGATGGTAGCGTGAGTTGTGCCACTTGCCATATTCCCGAAAAAGCTTTTGCTGATGGCCTGACAGTGGCCAAAGGTTTGGGCGGTCAGACAGGCACACGCAACACACCCACCCTGCTCAATGTCGCGTTTGAAAAAAATTTCTTTTGGGACGGTCGTCGCGCCACGCTCGAAGAGCAGGCGCAGGATCCCTTCATCAACCCCCGCGAGCATGGCTTTAAAGAGCATACGCAACTTATTGCCACCATACGGAATAATCAGGCTTACCGCCTGGCCTTTAAAAAGGCGTTCTCTGTGCAGCCAGAAGCCATCACGATGGAGCATGTTACACGCGCTATCGCCAGCTTTGAGCGTACACTCATCGCAGCCGATACATTTTTTGATCGCTACTACTACGGTGGCGATCAAACCGCCATGTCAGAAGCGGCCATTCGTGGCCTAGCCTTATTCAAAGGCAATGCCCGTTGTGCAAGCTGCCACATTATTGGTGAGACATCCACCACGTTTACGGATAACCAGTTCCATAGTTTAGGCATCGGCTATCGTAAGATCGAACAACGCCTTGCCAAAATTACCACACACTTTGCCAAGCAGCGCGGCAAGCCGATTGATCACAGCATATTATCTGATGCCGATGTTTCTGAACTTGGGCGCTTCACGGTCACACTTAACCCGATGGACATCGCCAAATTCCGTACCCCCTCCTTGCGCAATGTCGCTTTGACGGCTCCGTATATGCATGATGGTAGCGTTAGTACTCTGGCCGAGGTGGTCGAACTGGAAGTCTATTATCGTAGCCTCGAATCTGGCCAGCCGCTCATCTTGACCCCGCAAGAACAGTCAGACTTGCTGGCATTTTTACGCGCACTGACATCTGGTAAAGCAGCCAAACAAGCTACGGGCATAAAACAAGTTACCAATGAGTAGTAATTTTTCGATGCCTGAAATTTTTTTTATAATCCTAAAAACCGCAGTTGCATGGTCATAATTATGCTCTAAGGCAAGCTAGCAACGGGTGTTCCCTCTCCCCTAGCCCCTCTCCCAGAGGGAGAGCGTAGTGAGGGTGCGGGACTTTATTCCCCTCTCCCTCTGGGAGAGGGGCTAGGGGAGAGGGTTTGCACCATGGGATAAAAATTCAACTGCGTTTTGTAGGATAAAATTGACCCTTCCAAAAGTTCTGTGCTAGGGTGTGCCTATCACTCACTGCCGCTTGGTCGAGTTGCACAGGCTACAAAACAAGATATTAAGAAAAGGGGAGCGTCTTGAATATACTTGCCAACCGCAGGGCAGATAGTCTGCGTACGTTTTTTTCAATTGCAATCGCGGCAACATTTGTGGCCTGGGGTGCGCCAGGTTTGGCCGCTACCGCCATACTCACCCCCACTGCAGATGCCTATGTGCAAGCCGGGAACAAGGCCAGCACTAACTATGGCACGGCGATCGAGTTGCGAGCAGGCACCAGCACTACTGCCGCCAGCAATTATGATAGCTATCTCAAGTTTGACACCAGTAGCGTGTCGAATATCAGCAACGCCAAGCTTCGCATTTATGCCAAGCTCTCGGCCACTGGCACGGTCAGCACTACGGCTTATGCAGTCGCTACCACCACCTGGGGCGAAACGACGATTACCTGGAACAACAAGCCGATGCCAGGAGCAAATCTGGGCAGTGTTACCGTTAATTCCACTACCTACGCCTATAAAGAAATAGACGTTACCAGTTATGTGCAAAGTGAATATGCGGCTAACCGCAAGGTAGTGAGCTTTGCCTACCACAACAGTGCCAATAGCAGCCCCTATATCACAGCTAATTCCAAAGAATCCACCAATGTTAACAAGCCACAACTGCTGATTACTTATAATACACCGCCCACAGTGAGTGTGACGGCACCAGCGGCTAACAGCGTTTTTACTTCTCCAGCGAGCATTACTCTGACAGCGAGTGCTGCGGATAGCGATGGCGTGAGCAAAGTTGATTTTTATGCCGACAATGTTCTGATGGGAACCAGCACTGCCACCCCTTACAGTTATGTGTGGACCAACGCAACGGCAGGCGCACACCAGATCACCGCCAAGGCAACTGACAACCTGGGCGCCACAACCACTTCGACAGCAGTAGCCATCACCGTTAATACCCCACCCACCGTGAGCCTGACTGCACCAACAACCAACACGATTTATACCGCCCCGGCCGCCATTACCCTCAGTGCGAACGCAACCGATAGTGATGGCATCAGCAAAGTCGAATTTTACAATGGTACAACGCTGCTGAGTACAGCCACAGTTGCCCCATACAGCTATAGCTGGAGCAACGTGACGGCAGGCGATTATGTGCTATCTGCACAAGCCACAGACAATCTGGGTGCAACTACCACATCGAGTGCGGTGAACGTCACGGTGAATGCATCCATGGTGACCATCAATTACACCTATGATGAACTCGGGCGGCTCACTGGCATGGCCGATGACAGCGGAATTGCCGCGCAATATACCTATGATGCGCTGGGCAACATCGTTTCGATCCAGCGTTTTGCTGGTAGCGCCACCACTATAATTGATTTCACCCCCGATACCGGCGCAGCAGGCAGCCAGGTCACCATTACGGGTGCGGGCTTTAGCGCCATGCCCTCACTAAATACAGTCAATTTCAACACCCTGAGTGCCGCAGTAGTATCAGCCACAACGACCCGCTTGGTAGTGAATGCGCCTGCTGGCGTTAGCACCGGCCCGATCACTGTTACCTCCCCATCGGGCAGCGCAACCAGCAGTACAAATTTTGTGGTGAATGCACTCGCACCCACAATTGCCAGCTTCTCTCCAACTATCGGGCCGACCAGCACCACCGTCACCATTAGTGGTACCAACTTCCAGACTGATCTGCTTAACAACAAGGCGAGCATCAACGGTGTTGCACTCAAGCTTACTGCGGTGACCAGCACTAGCATTACTGCCGTTGTGCCATCCAGTATCGGTTCCGGCAAAATCAAAGTGACCACGCCATATGGTTCCGCGCTGAGCGTGGCAGATTATTACTACACACCCTCACCCTATACGGCGGCAAACGTAGAAGTCACCACCCGCATGGATAACCCGGGCGCAAAAACAATCACGATTGCGACTCCGGGCAAAGTGGCGATGGTGCTGTTTGAGGGCGTTGCCAACCAACGAGTCGGCTTATACCTGTCGGATGTCACGATCCCCACTGCTACCGTCACCATCTATGCGCCGAATGGTTCAGTCTATGCGTCCACCTCAGCGGGAACCGGCGGCGGTTCTATTGGGGTTACCACATTACCCAGCACCGGGACATATGCGATCCTTGTGGCACCAGCATCAAGCGGAACGGGTAGTGTCACCTTGCATCTCGGAGGGGAGGCAGACCTGGCGATTTCGAATGTAACCACCGGTACGCTAGTGTTGAATGCAAACGGTTCGTACACCTTCCCGGTGACCTACACCGTAACCAACACTGGGGCGTTTCCCGTTCCGGCCAGCTGGTATGACCTGGCCTACCTGTCGGCGGACGGTGTGCTGGACAACACCGATCAAACGCTGGCTGGCCTGACTACGCGCAGCACAGAGCTTGCGTCGGGCGGCAGCTACACCGCGACGCTCAACTAC
>JAUSKS010000202.1 GCA_030646595.1 Gallionellaceae bacterium
CCGCGCAGTCGCCGACGTTGTCACCGACGTTATCGGCGATTACTGCCGGATTGCGTGGATCATCTTCCGGTATCCCGGCTTCGACTTTACCCACCAAGTCAGCGCCGACGTCCGCGCCCTTGGTGAAAATGCCGCCGCCGAGACGCGCGAAAATGGAAATCAGCGAACCACCGAAGGCCAGGCCGACCAGCGCGTGTGTTGCCTCTGCCGTGGTCGTGCCCAACATCAGGGTGAGGATGGCGTAATAGCCAGCCACACCAAGCAGACCCAGGCCGACCACCAGCATGCCGGTGATGGCCCCGCCCTTGAAGGCGACGTTAAGCGCGGCGTTGAGGTTTTCCTTGGCGGCTTCTGCTGTGCGCACATTGGCGCGCACCGACACATTCATGCCGATATAGCCAGTCAAGCCGGACAGAATCGCACCGATGGCAAAGCCAACCGCAGTTTGCCAGCCCAGCGCGATAAAGATAACCACCAGCAGAATGCCACCGACGATACCAATGGTGGTGTATTGCCGGTTAAGGTAGGCTGAAGCGCCTTCCTGTATGGCTGCCGCAATTTCCTGCATTCTTGCGTTGCCGGTTGATTTGCCGAGTATCCATTGAATAGAAACCACTCCATAGATGAGTGCTGCAAATGCGCATAACAGTGTAAACATCAGACCACCAGACATAGCTTCCCCCTCAAGTTAAACGGCTTTTCAAGGCCGACAAGTATCAAAACACAGATTAAATCTTGAATGCCCCCAGCTTCTTCGCCACCGCCACATTTTTGAGTCTGACATACTGTGGCAAGCCATCCTTGTAGGGGGGGTAATCCTCACCCTTGATCAAGGGTGCCAGATAGGTGCGGCATTTTTCTGTAATGCCAAACCCATCTTTGCTGATGAAATCACGCGGCATCATTTTTTCTACATTGGCGACATTCTTCAATTGCGCCACGCCTATATTCCATTTATAGGGGTTATCCGAAACGCGTACGACAGTCGGCATGACAGCGTTTTCGCCCTTCAATGCCAGTTGCACTGCTGCCTTGCCCAGCGCATAAGCCTGCTCCACATCGGTCTTGGCCGCAATATGACGTGCGGCGCGTTGCAGATAATCGGCCACTGCCCAATGAAATTTATAACCCAGCGCTTCCTTGATCATGCTCGCCACAATGGGTGCGGCACCGCCCAATTGTGCATGGCCAAAGGCGTCGCGCAAACCCTGGTCGGAAAGAAATTTGCCGTCTTCACCCTGCACACCTTCCGACACCACGACCGAGCAATAGCCATGCTGCTTGACCATACTGTCCACTTTGGCCAGAAATTGTTTTTTGTTGAATGGGATTTCAGGAAACAGGATCACGACCGGCAATTCGCAATTTTTATCCGAAGCCAATCCTCCGGCAGCGGCTATCCATCCGGCATGTCGCCCCATCACTTCAACAACAAATACCTTGGTTGAAGTTTTGGCCATGGACGCTACGTCGAAGCTGGCTTCGCGTACCGACACCGCAACATATTTGGCCACCGAGCCGAAACCGGGACAGCAGTCGGTGATGGGTAAATCGTTATCTACAGTTTTGGGAACATGGATGGCCTGGATGGGATAACCCATTTTGTCGGCCAGTTGAGAAACCTTGAGACAGGTGTCAGCGGAATCGCCGCCGCCGTTGTAAAAGAAATAACCGATGTTGTGCGCCTTGAAAACTTCGATCAGGCGCTCGTACTGCACCCGATTTTCTTCCAGGCTTTTCATTTTGAAACGACAGGAACCAAATGCGCCGGAAGGCGTGTAGCGCAAGGCCGCGATGTTCTTGGCTGACTCCTTGCTGGTATCAATCAAGTCTTCGGTCAGCGCGCCGATGATGCCGTTGCGCCCGGCATAAACTTTTCCTATCTTGTCTTTGTGCTTGCGCGCTGTTTCGATTACGCCGCAAGCTGATGCGTTAATTACTGCGGTCACCCCACCAGACTGGGCATAAAATGCATTCTTCTTCGCCATAATTCGTACGACTCCCTAAGAATTTTTATGTTGCTTGGTAATTTCAAGGATTATCTTACGCTATTTTTAATCATTCTGGATAGTCTCCTGCCACTTGGCATAAACTGCGGCTATGAAATCCATACCTGAATGGAATCCGGCAACATTATTGCAATCATTGTTATTTGCACCCCTGCACCCCGTGCTGGCCTGCCTGCCAGGGCAAGGCTTCCCGACCTTGCAAGATTGCAATGCCTTGTTGTTGGCCCATCAACCGCCCATTGCTGTGCAATGTGGCCTGCCTTTGCGCTTTGTGCCGCAAAAATCCGGCAAGCTAGCATTTGAGATGCAATATGAGCCGCGCTGCTATCTGACAGGCGAGGTACAAATGCGCGAACGGATTTGGCATGATCTGCTCAATGCGCTGGTATGGCTGACTTTTCCCCAAGCCAAGGCGGCAATCAATGCGCGCCACTACCAGGTTTTGAAAGACGCCAATCTGCAAAGCCAGCGTGGCGCAGTACGCGACATGGCCACCTTGTTTGATGAATCGGGTGTAATCATTGTGTGTGCAGAAGCAGAATTAGCTAACTTGCTGCGTGAGTTTCAGTGGAAAGAATTATTCTGGCAGCGGCGTGAGCAGGTGGGTGCGTCTATGGATTTTTATATATTCGGCCACGGCCTCTATGAAAAAGCGCTGCAACCTTATATCGGCATGACCGGGCAGGGCTTGTTGCTGATAGTGGAGCAGGAATTTTTTACCTGGCCGTTGCTACGCAGATTAGCTTACCTGGATGATCAGGTCGCAGCCTATTTGAATGCACCGGAGCACTGCCGCAGTACGCGCGAACTTGCTCCGCTGCCCTTGTTGGGTATACCGGGCTGGACGGCAGGCAATGCAGAGGAAGGGTATTACAACAATGTCCACTATTTTCGGGCTGGCAGACGCCTGCCTGTC
>JAUSKS010000208.1 GCA_030646595.1 Gallionellaceae bacterium
TTTCTGGCTGGCAAAATAGGCCGAAATGTCCAGTAAATCCTGCTCCGAGGTAATGGTTGCGGCCATGTCGCTCATAATAGGATCTTTACGTACCCCGCTTTTAAACTCGCGGATTTGTTTCTGGATATACAGGGCGTATTGTCCGGCCAGCTTGGGAAAATTGGGGGCGGCGCTGTTGCCATCTTCACCATGACAACCTTGGCACATCGTGGATTTTTCTTTGCCCGCGACCGGGTTGCCGGTGCCGACCCGCTGCTTGATTTCCTCCGGGCTATCGCCAGCGTATGCAGCCGTGATGGTCGTCAGAGAGGCAAACAATGTTGCTATGATAAGGTGTTTAGCGCGAAACATGTCTTCTCCTTTAAAATGGAAATACTCCGCAGTAGAATAATAAAGCCGGAGTATGAATAAAAATGCGTAAAATACCTTATCACAAGAAATAAGCTCGATGCTAGTTTTATTTAAGGCAGAGCTGCAGTTATATTCCACTTAATAAGAGGTATTGATGAAACATTCTGCTCAAGGATTCAAAGCGTTTGTGTTATTCACTGCTGGCCTGACCGGTGCACTTGTGATGGCTATTGAGGTGCTGGGTGCGCGGGCAGTTGCTCCTTTTTTTGGCGTTAGCCTGTTTGTATGGACAGCCTTGATAGCGGTAACCCTGCTGGCGCTTGCGCTAGGTTATCTGGTGGGGGGCATGCTGGCTGACCGCAAAGGCTCCCCAGCCATGCTGTATGGATTGATAGGCGGAGCAGGAGTGTGGGTGCTCATTATTCCGCTAATCAAAATAACCGTTTTTCAGGCTATGTTGCCCCTGGGTTTGCGTTGGGGCGCACTACTCAGTGCCTTGATTCTGTTTGGCCCTCCTTTATTCTTGCTGGGTTGTGTATCACCTTTTGTGGTTCGTCTAGCTACGCAGGAATGGGATAGGCTCGGACGCACAGTGGGTTTGTTGTATGCGATCTCTACTGCGGGTAGTTTTTTTGGGACCTTGATCACAGGTTATTATGTGGTGGCTGCATGGGGGGTGAGCCACGCATTTCAGGCAAGTGGTGTGCTGTTATTGGGGCTGACTGCTATCTATTTTGCGGTGTTCAGAGGCCGTTGGGCAGCTGTGTTATTGCCTTTTTTGGCGCTGGGCACAGGCATCATGTTTCCCCATCAAACGCAAGCAGTACTGGCTGATGGCACAGTAGCCACGCTGATAAATAGCCAGGATGGTTTTTATGGCCGTGTACAGGTAGTTGAATATAAGGGTAGCGAAGGACACACGCGGGAGCTGGTTATTGATGGCCTGGTACAGGGCGGTATTGATGTTGCTAACGGCCAGTCTATTTATGAATATGGTTATTTACTCGAGCATCTAGCCGTGGCGGCCAACCCGCAGGGGCAGCGTTGCCTGGTAATTGGCTTAGGCCCGGGCGTGGTTCCACGCCGCTTTGCTGCACGGGGTATTGAGACAGAGGTGGTGGATATAGATCCCGCCGTAGTAACAGCAGCACGGCAATATTTTGGTTTGCCGGAGGGGCTGCGTGTGCATCTGGCAGATGCCCGTTATTTTCTAGGCACGGCGACGGATCAGTATGACTATATTGTGCTGGATGTGTTTAATGGTGACACCACGCCCGGCCATTTGCTTACTCGTGAAGCATTAGAGTTGGTGCGCGCGCGCCTGGCCCCGGGTGGGGTGCTGGCGCTTAATCTGATGGGTCGTCTCGGCGGCGAACGGCGCATGACGGCTTCCGTGATGCGTACATTGGAAACAGTATTCCCGTGGGTGCAGGCCTATCCATTATTTGTTCCTGGAGTTGATGGGGCAGGTAATATCGCGGTGATGGCGGGCCTGGGCAAGCCTTTGCTGGAAGTGCCTGCATTGGATGAAACTGAAGTTCATCCATTTGCCCGTGCCACTTTGCGTCAGGCCTTGGCACAGCATTTCGTGTGGACTGGCTCCAATGAAGGCATTGTGTTGACCGATGATTACAATCCCATAGACGTGCTCGATTTACCGATGAAGGAAGCCGTGCGTAGACGTATCCTCGATTCAACCCCGCATGAACTCTTGTTGAGTTAACGCACTCAAGGTGTAACGGTACAGTCTTTGTCTTCAGATAAATTATCTTTCCCTCTTACTTCTATCCAGGCACGCCGCGCCACGCGCATGGAATTGCTGGGCGCCTTGGAGTATCCAGCCGATCTGCCAGTGGTATTGCGCCGTGAAGAATTGGCGCAGGCGATACTGAAACATCAAGTCATCATCGTCTGTGGTGAGACGGGTTCGGGCAAGACTACACAGCTCCCCAAAATTTGTTTAGAGATAGGCCGTGGCGTATCCGGCATGATTGCCCATACCCAGCCACGGCGCATGGCCGCGCGTTCCGTAGCAGCGCGCATTGCACATGAGTTGCATACAGAACTGGGGAGTGTAGTTGGCTACAAGGTGCGTTTTAACGACAAAGTGTCCGCCGATACCTGCATCAAATTGATGACCGATGGCATCCTGCTGATGGAAATTCACCGTGATCCACAACTGGAAAAATACGACACCATTATCATAGACGAAGCACACGAGCGTTCACTTAACATTGATTTTCTGCTGGGCTATTTCCAACAGTTGTTGCCGCGCCGTCCCGACCTCAAGCTGATCATTACCTCTGCCACACTGGATGCAGAGCGCTTCGCCAAGCATTTTGATGGCGCGCCCATCATGCAGGTAACAGGTCGCAGCTATCCGGTGGAGGTGCGCTATCGGCCTTTGCAGGAAAATGCCGAAGGCGAGATGGAAGATATTCCGCAAGCGGTATGCGCAGCGCTGGATGAGCTTTCGATAAAGGGCCTGCGCGGTGATGTACTGGTGTTTCTACCGGGTGAACGCGAAATACGTGACACGGCGGAAGCCCTGCGCAAGCATCATCCACGCGGCGTAGAAATTCTGCCTTTATTTTCGCGCCTGTCTGTGGCTGATCAAGATCGCATATTCAAGCCTACAAATCAGCGCCGCGTGGTGTTGGCCACCAACGTGGCCGAGACCTCGCTTACTGTACCCAACATCGGCTATGTAATAGACAGCGGGCAGGCGCGCATTAATCGTTACAGCGTACGGCAGAAAGTCGAGCAATTGCGCATCGAAAAAATTGCAAGCGCCTCTGCCAATCAACGTGCGGGGCGGTGTGGGCGGGTGATGAGCGGCATCTGTGTGCGCCTGTATGACGAAGCGGATTTTCTGGCACGCCCGGAATATACCGACGCCGAGATTTTTCGCGTGTCTTTGGCTACGGTTATCTTGCGCATGAGCGCATTGCAGTTGGGCGACATCGAAAAATTCCCGTTCATTGAAGCGCCCGGTTCGCGTTCGATAGCAGACGGCTATCAATTATTAATTGAGCTGGGGGCTATTGCTGCGGAGAGCGCTCCCTCACTTGCAGTGCGCGTTCCGGCTGGTAGGCCGGAACTGCTCGAAGGGCGCAGAGCATGCTCTGCAAATTCCCCGTCTCGCCCCCCAGCCCCTCTCCCTTCGGGAGAGGGGGGCAGACCCCCTCCCCCTAGGGGGGAGGGTTGGGGTGAGGGAGCGCGCAAACTGACCCCGCTAGGCCATGAGTTAGCAAAATTACCCCTGGACCCCAAAATCGCCCGTCTGCTGCTGGCCGGGCGGCAATACCACTGCTTGCAGGAAATTCTGATCATTGCCAGCGCGCTGGCCCTGCAAGACCCACGTGATCGCCCGGCAGAACGGCGTGAAGCGGCAGATGCCGCGCATCAGCGTTTTAATGATGAGCGTTCAGATTTTTTGTCCTATATAAAATTGTGGGCTTGGTTTCAGGAAGCGGTAAAGCACAAAAAATCCAATCGGCTGTGGATGAATGAATGCCGCGAGAAATTTTTGTCGCCGCTACGTTTGCGCGAATGGCACGAGCTGCACCAACAGCTGCATGCACAAGTGGCCGAGATGGGCATGCGCTCAAACGAATTGCCAGCCAGTTATGAAGAAATCCATAAAGCGTTGCTTACCGGCTTGCTAGGTAACATCGGCTGCAAAAGTGTAGACCGCGAAATATATTATCTGGGTGCACGCGAAATTAAATTCTACATTGCAGCCAATTCAGTCTTGGCCAAGAAGGGCACAAAATGGGTAGTAGCGGCGGAGCTGGTAGAAACAACCAAACTCTATGCCCGCTGCGTGGCGCGCATTGAGCCGGAATGGCTGGAAGAAGTCGGTGCGCATTTGATCAAGCGTAGCTATTTCGATCCGCATTGGGAGAAAAAAGCGGCGCAAGTGGCGGCATGGGAACGCAGCACCTTGTACGGCCTGATTATCAATCCGAAGAAGCGTGTGCATTACGGACCCATGAATGTAGCCGAATCACGCGCAGTATTTATCCATCAGGCTTTGGTAGCCGGAGAGTTTAATACCCAGGCACCCTTCTTTGCCCACAACCAGAAACTGATACAGGACATCGAAGCGCTGGAACACAAGGCGCGCCGCCCGGATGTGTTGGTGGATGATGAGCTGATTTTTTCTTTTTATGACAATCGCATTCCGCCGCATATACATAATGGCGCTGCATTCGAAGCATGGCGCAAAGAAGCGGAGCGCGACCAGCCGCAGTTCCTGTATCTCAAACGAGATGACTTGATGCGGCACGAAGCAGCCGGTATCACCACCGATCAATTTCCCCCGCAATTACTCATGAACAATATCAGTTATGCGCTGGCTTATAATTTTGCGCCGGGGAAAAATGACGATGGTGTCACGCTGATCGTGCCACTGGCCCTGATTAACCAGGTATCCGCCGCGCGCTGTGAATATCTGGTGCCGGGCTTGCTGGCCACCAAAGTGGAACAACTGCTCAAGACCCTGCCGCAAAAATTGCGCCGCCATCTGCTGCCAGTGGCTGAATTTACCGCGCAGTTCTGCCAGGCAATGCAGCCTTCAGATATGCCACTGGTGCAAGCGCTGGCGCGCTATATCCGTGCCCAAAAACAAATCGATGTACCGCTGGATGCTTTTCGCGTGGAGCAATTAGCCGCGCATTTGTTCATGAATTTTCAGGTGCTGGATGAG
>JAUSKS010000218.1 GCA_030646595.1 Gallionellaceae bacterium
TGGTTGAGCAGGTGGGTGGCGAAGGCATGGCGCAATGTGTGGGGGGACAATGCTTTATTTAATCCACCCTGCTTGCCGTGGCGTTTGATGAGATACCAGAACATTTGCCGCGTCATGGCCTGTCCGCGCTGGGTAACAAACATAGCGTCACTTAATTTGCCCGCTAGTAATATCGGGCGCGCCTCTTTCAGATAACGGCGCAGCCAGTCCAATGCTTCTTCGCCCAATGGTACCAGCCGCTCTTTGCTGCCCTTGCCCATCACGCGTACTACACCCATGTCCAGGCTGATTTGCGCAATGCTCAGACCTATCAATTCGGATACGCGCAAACCCGTGGCATAAAGCACTTCCAACATAGTGCGGTCGCGCATGCCCAGCGCGGTATCCACCTGCGGCGCTTGCAGCAGGCGTTCTACATCCTGTTCGGTTAATCCTTTGGGCAGATTGCGCGGTAACTTGGGGGTGGCAATTTGCAGGGTGGGGTCGGTGCTTACTTTGTTTTGCCGCAACAAATAACGGAACAAACGCTTAAGGCTGGAGATGGCGCGAGAAGTAGAAGATGCTTTGGCTTTTTGCTCGGTGACCAGGTAACCGAGAAAGCCCTGGATATCACCATAGGTGGCTTGCAACATGGATGCGGCGCGCTGTTTTTCCAACCAGATGGAAAACTTGATCAGATCACCCCGATAACTTTCCAGGGTGTTGCGCGACAAGCCATCTTCCAGCCACAGGCTGTCACAAAACTCATCGAGGAGGTCGCTATTGTTCACTCAAATTTTTTAAAGAGGAGCGGCACTCCACTTTTCCATATTCTGCGCTGCCCTTAATGGGAGTGGAGAGGAAGTAATCGCCTCATGCGCCAGTAACCAACGCTTGATGTCCAGCGCGTAACCGCTGCTGTGGTGCATAAACCCGCCCATACCCGCCTTGCTGGTGACACGATGACAGGGAATGATGATGGGAATGGGATTAGAGCCACATGCCTGCCCAACTGCGCGCGGGCTGGAATTCAATTGCACAGCCAGGTCGCCATAATGACAGGTCTGCCCGGCTGAGAGTGCGCGCATGGCCTGCCATACTTTGGTTTGATGAGGTGTGCCGTTAAGCTGGAGCGGTAAATCGAAATGAAATTCTGCGTCGGCGCAATAAGCCTTTAACTGCTCACAGATCGTCTGCGCCAAAGCATGATCGGGTGGCTGTGGCGCTGTGCCGGGTGCCAGAAATTCAATGTGGGTTAAGGCATGTGCTGTGCAGCGTATGCCCAATATGCCGAATGGGGTTTGCAGTTTTGCCTGATAGTCCATATTCGCTCCTGAATAGCACTTCTACCAAACGCATCATAACCCAAAACGTCCATGCAAATGGGGAGCCTAAGCTCCCCATTTTTAACCAGCTACCACGCCAAATTAAACGGCAACTTTGCGCGCGGCCAGTTTTTCCTTGATCCGTGCCGATTTGCCGGAACGATCACGCAGATAATACAGCTTGGCGCGACGTACATCGCCACGGCGTTTCAGCTCTATGCTGGCAATCGAAGGAGAGTAAGTCTGGAAGGTGCGCTCCACGCCTTCGCCGGAAGACACCTTGCGCACGATGAAGGATGAGTTCAACCCAGCATTACGCTTGGCAATGACTACGCCTTCAAAGGCCTGCGCCCGCTTGCGCTCGCCTTCGACTACATTCACGTTAACCACCACGGTATCGCCAGGGGCGAAATTGGGAACCACTTTACCCAGGCGGGCGATTTCTTCTTGCTCCAGTATTGCGATCAGATTCATTTTGTTTCCTCTTGTTGTACGGATGCTTGTTCCTGCTGGTACTCTGCCAGTAGCCGAGCTTCCTCTTTTGTTAACTGGCGTTGTGCCAGCAAATCCGGGCGGCGTTGCCAAGTACGTCCCAGCGACTGCTTCAACCGCCACTTCTCTATTTCGGCGTGGTGTCCCGATAACAACACTTGCGGGATACCTTCACCTTGAAAAACTTCCGGACGCGTGTAGTGCGGACAATCCAGCAAGCCATGCACAAATGAATCCTGCTGTGCTGAATCGGCATCGCCCAACACATCGGGCAATTGCCGCACTAAACTGTCTATCAACACCATCGCTGCCAACTCGCCACCGGATAATACATAGTCGCCAATGGAAAATTCTTCATCCACTTGCTGCCGCAACAGGCGCTCATCCACGCCCTCATAGCGGCTGGCCAATAAAATCCAGGCTTCATCACGCGCCAGCAATTCCTGCACGACTGTGTGCGTCAATGGTCGGCCTTGTGGCGACAAATGAATCACACAACTTTTTTTTACTCCAGCTTGCGCTTGCTTGACTGCGCTGATGGTCCGTTGCAATGGCTCTGCCAGCATCACCATGCCGGGGCCACCGCCATAAGGGCGATCATCCACACTGCGATGATTATCCGTAGTGAAATCACGCGGATTCCACGTCTGCAACACAAACTTTCCTTGCTCCGCTGCGCGCCGCGTGATGCCATATTGCGTAATCGCCTCGAACATCTCCGGAAACAAGGTAATAACATCGAAGCGCATGATTCAGTGCTTATCAGCCCAATCGGCCGACCAATCGACGCGTATTGTTTTTTCCGCCAAATTCACTTGCTGGATGGCGCTGGCAATGAAGGGAATCAGCACCTCACCGCCTTTACCCCGCACACACAGCACCTGATTCGCGCCGGTGTCCATCAGGTTATCCACGATCCCCAGGCTTGCGCCAGCCACATTGACCACTTGCATGCCGATCAAATCGGCCCAGTAATATTCATCTTCCGTTTGTTGCGGCAGACTGCTGCGCGGCACGGCCACCAACAAACCTTTATATTTTTCGGCAGCGCTGCGATCATTGCAGCCCGGAAATTTGGCGATCAAACCTTTGCTCTGCACCGCAAATTTTTCCACACTGATTTCGCGCCACGGATGCTTCTCATCTCCCAACCACCACACCGGATAATCAGCCAGACTATCCACGGTTTCAGTGTAGGTTTTAATTGCCACCCAGCCGAGTATGCCCTGCGCCGCTGCCACCCGCCCCATGATAATCATGGGGTCTGCTTGCTCAGACTTTTGCTGCGCCACCCGAACCCTTGGCTGCGGTACTGGCGCGCTTGACCAGCTTGGCCACGGCGTCGCTCAGTTGCGCGCCTTTTTCCTGCCAATGTGCTACGCGATCCAGTTGGATGCGCATACCATCCGGGCCTTCCGGAGTAACCGGATTATAGAAGCCGATGCGTTCAATGAAGCGGCCATCACGGCGATTGCGTGAATCAGCAACCACTACATTAAAGAATGGACGATTCTTGGAGCCACCGCGAGCAAAGCGAATAATAACCATAATCAAACCTGTTTTTCGTTAGCAAATGCCAAAAGGGCGCGAATTCTACGACAATTTGGGGGGTTATGGCAAGGAAGATATTTAGGCGGCCAAGCCAAGGTCATGGCTTAAAGAGAATTTAAAAACTGATAAAGCGCCTGTTGCTCGTTTTCATCGAGTTTCATAAAACGCTGCTGGATAATTTCTGCTTCCCCACCATGCGCGATTATGGCTGCACGTAATGAAGTGGCACGCCCATCGTGCAGATAGCGCACCCGCAGACCCAGCCCGCGCAGCGGGGTGGTGCGCCAGTCACGGCCACGCGCGTCGCCCTGTTCAAACTTGTCATCCAGTGCAGGCCCCATATCATGCAACAATAAATCGGAGTACAAATAAATCTGTCGATTTTCTGCGGGCAAACTGGCCACATGACATTTTCCGCAGCCGATTGTATCGAACAATTGTTGGCCCAAGGCTACCCCTGGTGGGGTATTGATCTTGGTCGTGTAAGGCGCGGTGAGGTGGTCAGAGAGCAGCATTTCATCCAGCGATCCCACACCATTCCGCACCAGGGCATAGCCTATGCCAATGGCAAATACGAAACCTGCCAGTGCTGCCAGCAAAGGCTTTACGATCCAGCCATGAGTATGTGATTTCCCGATATGGGTTTCCAAACCGAAGGCAACCATGACCATGGTGATTAGAAATACATCAACTTGGCTCAGCGCACTCA
Organism: Gallionellaceae bacterium; assembly: GCA_030646595.1. Lineage (GTDB taxonomy): Bacteria > Pseudomonadota > Gammaproteobacteria > Burkholderiales > Gallionellaceae > Nitrotoga. Next base: position 4,057 of record JAUSKS010000218.1, read on the forward strand.
GCACTGGGGCAGGCAAAGCTAGCAGCGAATTGATGATGACCACTGCCAAAAATCCAAACACAAATAGCGGCAATGGAATACGACTATGGGTATGTTGCCCGTCGCTGCGGCGCAGCCATGCGCCGAGCAGAAAAAGCCCGGGTACCATCAGCACTACTTTGCTGAGCTTGACTACAGTTGCGGTGATGCCTGCCAGATCGGACACGGCGTAGCCAGCGCCGATGACTTGGGCCAATTCATAAATGGTAGCACCAGTAAATACTCCGAAATCAGCGGGATCAAACTCTGGCGGATAACCCAGCGCATAAGCCAGCGGATAAAAAAACAGTGCCACCGTACTGAGCAAGGTAATGATGGTCACTGCCAGGCTGACCTGTTGCGGCCGCGCATGCAGCAAGGTGGCAGTGGCCAAAATAGCGGACGCTCCACAAATGGAACTGCCTGCTGCCAGCAATAAAGCCAAGGTACGGTCAATACGGAAAATTTTCTGCGCTGACCAGGTAATGAATATAAAGGTGCTGGCCATCACTATCGCGGCAACTGCGATGGGACCAAAACCTATGCCCGATAAATCCTGCCAGGTAACGCGAAAGCCGAGCAGAATAACAGCCAGGCGGAGCAACCATTTGATAGTGAATTGCAGCCCGGGCTGTAGCATTTGCGGACGCCCGAATACATTACCAATGAATAAACCCAGCAACACTGCGATCAACAACTGGCTTTTGCTCAGGCTACCGCCCAGTCCAGTAGAAATAGCCACCGCCATACCGGCAAGCAAGGCGGCAATAGCAATTCCGGGCAGACGCTTGATGAAAGTTATAGGAGGAATGGTGGGTATCATGGTACAGCAATGGGTGCCAGTGCCAAGGCACGCAGATAATTCTTGAGGGCATGAATCAAGGTACCATCATCATCCAGTGAGCCCTTGGAGTCAGTCTTCTTGCCCGTTTGTTGCGTGTGCTGCTTGAGTGCCTCTGCTACGGGGTTGGTGATGCCAAGCTCGTTGTCAAGCGCGCTGGCAATCATGTCTTGCAGCCCCGCAATATCGGCTTTCCAGCCATATTTTCCGATACGGCGTACGCCTGCAGAATCGGTAATCATATTAACCCGCCCATGCACACCGTCGCCTTTGTCCACTGCTTGCGCGCTTATCACTTCATCACTGATTTCATCCAGATCAGCCATACCATACAGACTGGGCGCTAAACGAATCGAGGTGATATTGGCTTGTGGCGGAAAACCTGCTGGGGACGAAATGAAGCCTGCGCCAGCCAAAAAATGTTTGTGCGCAATCGGCCCGCCGCGATCAACCAACGTATCAAATCGGCCATTGCTGGGGTCAAAATGGGCAATGCGTACCACAAAGTCCTCATCGTTAATCCCCATGCCACCCAGGGTGGGATATCGGTGACAGCTGGCGCAGGATGAACCGTTGAATAATGGCCCCAGACCATGCGCCGCATCCAGCGCGGTATTGAATAGCGTCTTGCCTAGTTTCGCGTCTGGCGTGTCCAGCTTTTCTACCACCCAGTAATTAGGTCGATCTGCCAATGGGCCTTCACGGTCAAAAGCACTCACTTCGATGAGAGCACCGGGAGATTGTGGAAACTGCGGCAAGGTTCCTTGCAGTGTAATCCATATTTTCCGGCCATCTTCCGACACCGCCAGCCCTGCCACCCGACCATCTTCTGCGCGTGACAAATTTGGAATGCGCAAGGCAGCACGGGCCACGACTACACCCTCGCGATTAATGCGCAACAGTGTGGCATTAGCCCGGTTCAGCACATAAAGATCCGACCGACCAGCCAAGGTAGTGTGGCTGGCAAAACGGGAATTGGCAATTTCCGGCATGGTGGCTGCGAGGTCCACAGGATAGGCAAATTCGCTATGCTGCAAATACTGAATTTTGCGTAATACAAAATGTTTGCCATCGTCACCCAGATGCAGCGCAGCAATACGGTTACGCGGGCCATCCACCACATACAGGATACGTTCCGGCGTCCACTCAAATGCAGCCCCGATTAATCCCGCACTTTCCGCGCTGGATAGCGCAGGATTAAAAGTATTCACTGCGGAGACTGTACCCGGCGGGGCCAGACCATCCACCCCATCGCGCACATGAACTTGCACGATGCTGCCATCGGCTTTGATTACCGCGAATACAGCAGGCCCTGTCCCATCCGGCGATGCGCCTAGGAATACCGTACCCAATGCGCCACCAAACAAATCACCCTGAGAGTATTGCGTTGTCTGGCGGTTGGTAACTGATCCGCTAAATACTCCACCTGCAAAATCGCTGGGGGCGTGTGCCAAGGGTTCACCAGTCGGATCCAGCACAGTGCTACTGCCTGCACCCGCCATCCCTGAAGGCGCATTGGCAACCCAAGGGCGGCCAAAAGCGTTATTGATGGAAATATAGCGCGGATTAGAAATAGCAGGCTCATGCGCGGTCTGTGCTTGAGGATTGTTTATTTGGTTAAGAAACTGCGGGGTTTGTGCAGCGAATAACTGCACATTGCCATTGAATATACTTTGCTGGCCGTCCTCAGTGGCAAAATCCGCAGGAATGACCAAGGCATCACTTGCTTTGGTGTTGATTGACAATACCGCCCCGGAACTTTGATTGGCCACCCCCAAGGGTGCACCAAAGTTTGACAAACTCGCTACCAAGACGCGCTCCGGATCCAGTATTTTGCCGGGCCGGGTACGCATGCGAAACGCAGGATTGTTGCGCATTGGGCCGCCGGGATGAAAAAAACCAACTTGCCGCACACCTGCGGCACCGGGGATGCCCACCGCGACCACACGCGCCGACAACTCATAGCTGGGTACAGCTCGCTGCGACAAAAGTGCAGGCGGAATTTTATCTGCGCTTAACAAATGGGCTGATACAACTGCCACACCGGGTATGCGAATTTTTGTTCGTAATTTTTGCACAAGCTCACGTTCAAATCCCGCCGGATGCGCAGTGATATCCGCCAGACTATCTCTTGCCAGCACGGCTTCCTGTGCGCTACGGTAAATTGCCGGTGTCAAAAATTCACGTTGCAATGTGCGCACGTCTCCCACCTCGGCCACCAGTCGGGCGGCCTCATTGGGATTTATTTGCATGACCAAGCGCAACTCTAATTGCGCGCGCTGGCCTTGCACCGTAACAGGGATCGCTGCACCCATTACTTCATCGGGCAGAAAGGTATCGTTGCTGGGCAACCGTTCCAGAATTCTGCCTTGGGTATCGCGCACGATAGCCACTTCATTGTGGCGATTGCTGTTGCTGTATAGCAAAGACTGAGCACGGGTAGGGATCAGCGTAGCCTGAAATATATTGGGATTGAGGTTATATAACCCCGGCAGTAAAGGCGTCTTCCAAATACCTGCACACCCTTGTGCAACCAGGGTAGTGGTAGCCGTTGTTTTATTGGCTGCGCTGGCGCATGTAGCTAAGGAATTGACATTAGATTTGACCACCGCCACAAAACCGGCAGGAACATCCAGCACTGGATAATAAGTGACATCGAACAGGTAACGATTTATGGCATATACGCCGGGAGTGAGCACGGTAAGCTGCACACCTTTTTGGCCACCGTGGGCCAAAAAATAGGCGGCATCAAGCATCTTAGCTGCCTGGCCTTGCGGCCATGCTGGTGCAAACATTTCTGAGGCTGCAAGTGGTGCCCCATCTTTGGCGCTCAACACTGCAAACTGGCCACTGGGCACTGATACCACAGGGAAGTCTTCTACTGCATAAAGGATTTTAAGAAAAGGAATGAAATGGAAACCCGGCCCGATCACCTCAAGCTGCGGCCCATTTTGTCCTGCTTTTGCCAGAATAGCACCGGGCGGCAGAGATGCTCCAAAGTAAACACGCTGCAAGTGCCCCACCTGTCCCGGCAGCACCACATAGCACGATGCCCATAACAGCAGCAACAGGGCCACCCCACCGCCCACTATCATACTGCGTCGCGCCTGTGACCTTGATTGTGCGTATAGCTTGGGCAGCCATACACCGGCCAGAATGCACAGTAGCGCCAATATTATTACGTACAATATTTTCCCCCGCTGGTTGACCAACTTTGTTACTGGCCAAAAAAGTATCCCGCCAGCAGGGGCGGGATACGCTGCTACCACTTATTCAGAAATTAATCCTTATCGAGTTTCTCATCCAGCTTGATCGCTATGTAAGAAGCAACATCCTCACGACGCACCAATAAAGCGACGTTTCGTCCTTTAGGAATTTTTTTCAACAGCTCATTAAATTGGTCCAGTGTATGCACTTCGACATTACCGACTGAGAGAATAATATCACCCGGACGCAATTCTGCACGCGCAGCAGCACTTTGCACATCTTCCACCAATAATCCGCCATTTATTTTTAGTTCTTGCTTCTGCGCCTCACTTAATTCGCTTAACACCAATCCCAAGCGCGCAACCGTTTTGCCTGCGCTGGGAGCCTCGCTATTATTGTTACGCCCTTGGGCCACACGGTTCTCATCTGGCATTTCCCCTACGACCAGGCTGACCTCTTTGGTTCCTCCCTTGCGCCATAACTGCACAGTGACTTTGGTACCGGGGGTAGTTGCTGCCACAATGCGGGGAAGGTCATTAGAGGAACTCACTACTTTACCGTTGAATTTGAGTATGACATCACTAACCTGAATACCAGCCTTGTCTGCGGCCCCCCCTTTTTCTATGCTGCTGACCAAGGCCCCCGTCGGTTTGTTTAAGCCGAATGACTCAGCCAAATCACGCGTGACTTCCTGAATGACTACGCCGATACGCCCGCGCGTAACTTTACCGGAAGCGCGTAACTGTTTAACCACGTCCATCGCAACGTCAATCGGAATGGCAAAAGACAGGCCCATGGAGCCACCACTACGCGTGTAAATTTGAGAATTGATACCGATTACTTCGCCCTTGGTATTGAATAGCGGCCCACCCGAGTTGCCCGGATTAATGGCTGCATCAGTCTGAATAAAGGGAACATAATTTTCCTGCGGTATGGAACGCCCCTTGGCGCTGACGATACCGGCTGTGACACTGTTTTCAAAACCAAAGGGTGAACCTATCGCTAATATCCATTCGCCTACCTTGAGTACATTGGGGTCACCCAAGGTGACCTTGGGCAAACCACCGGCCTCTATCTTGATCAGGGCTACGTCCGTGCGTTTGTCGGCACCAATCACTTTGGCTTTATATTCGCGCTTATCGGTCAGACGCACAGTAATGCCATCGGCATTGCCAACCACATGCGCATTGGTCATGATATAGCCATCCTCACTGATGATGAAGCCGGAACCTAGCGATTGTAGTGCCCGCTCTTTTGGTACCAGTGGTTCGAACCGTTTAAAAAATTCAAAGAATGGGTCGTTGGGTAAGTGAGGAAGACCGGGAAGCTCTTGTTGCTGCCGAACAATTTGGGTGGTACTGATGTTTACCACAGTTTCTCCCTGCTGTTCCACCAAGTTAGTGAAATCAGGTAGTTCCACGGCCAACGCATACTGGGAAAATACACACACCAGCATGCTAGTAAACAGGTTCTGCAACATCTTCATCCCTCCTTAAAAGCAGAAAAATTAATATGAAGTATTTTACTTTTGCTTACTGCCCTTTATAGCGCACCGAATCGGCTACCTGCATCATGGCATGCGGAGGAACTTCGCCCACCACTGTGATGGCATGCTCACCATCCACTTTGCTATAAATCTGAATGGCTCCCTGACTGGATAGCCCGCTTTTCATATTAGGGTGATCCGCTACATTTTCAATGAAGACAGAAATTCCGGCCAATCCATCGGAAAAAACCAAATGGGTAACTGGCATTTTGTTGCCCCGCAAGGAGCGGCGCATTTCCATGGTTTTTTTAAATCCCCACGGCAGCGCATGGACTTGCCAGCCGCTGACCTGATTCATTTCATCTGTGTGAGCTGAGGAGACTTGCTGTGCCGAAGTATCAGGAGCAGATTTACCTGCCAGCCATTTGCGATCTATGTTTCCACCTATGGTTAATTGAGTAAAGGCGTATTGTTCAACGATACGGCCTCGATCATCCAGTATCGCCGCTTTCACCAATAAACCTGAATCATTATGTGCCCACATTTTATGGGTATAGCGCAAGGTATCGCGAGGCTGAAGAATAAACGCATGGGTTTCCATCCCTGCCACCCTCATTTTCTCTGGCTGTTTGATGCGGTAATTTTGGGTTAGTAATGAGAGCTGTTCCGGCAATAACACAGGAAATCCGCGTCGGCCCTGGCGATTAACCATACTCACCATACGCCCACCGACATAGCACCATACTTTATTATTGTTATGTATGATTTCGCGCTGGTTACCATCCAAACCCTCCAGCCTGCCATATTCCCCATGCTGGTCTGTAATGTGCGTGATGCGGGAAGTCTCGACATGATTGTCGTATTGATAGACGAAAGTGCCGGTATATTCGGTTTGATGGGTGGCAAAGGCCATGGTCTTCAACCAGTTTAGTTCGTTCTGGTCGGGTGGATCGGCAAAAGCACTAGCGATAGCTGCCCAGAGTAGGGCAGCCAATAAATATTTCGACGTCATTTACAAACCCCTCAAGCGCACTATTGACCTGCCACGGTACGGATATAAGGAGCTGCCCCTTGTACATTGGCACTAGGGGAAAACTCCTGATGTGCCATGAGGTAATCATTCAGTTCATGATTTACGGCAGACTTATTTACCTGGACGCGGGCAGCCCTCACTGCATCAGATGGTCGCTGCGCAGCAGCCATTTGCACTTCACTTTGTGATCCCACCTGCACCGATAACCACGCTACCATGGTTAATGCCAGTACCGATGCAGTGGCAGACAAGGCAAACCATTTCACCTTTTGGCCACTGGTCCTGCGTGGCGCAAGTACAGTAGGCTCAGCTTGCAAGCGCTCTTTCATGGTAGCGCTTATATTGGCCCGAACATGGCCCGGCTGGCGCAACACATCGCGAATCAGGTGGTACATTTTCCATTCCTCCTGAGCATCGGGATGACGCTTCAATTGATCAAGCGCGGTTTCTGCTTCATCCTCAAACAATTCGCCGTCCATTAATGTTGAAATATGTTGTTTCATATAGTCACCTTATTCATTTACGAGTCCTTACCATCGATTTTCTTCACTGGTGCCCAACAATGGGCGTAAATTTTCTGCAATCGCCTCACGCGCCCGGAAAATACGGGAACGCACCGTGCCAATTGGGCAATTCATCACGGCGGCAATTTCTTCATAACTCAAGCCTTCTATCTCGCGCAATGTTAAGGCAATGCGCAAATCATCCGGCAAATGCTGCAAGGACGAGCTCACTACTTCCACAACCTGCTTGCTCATCAATTCATTTTCCGGGGTATTAACTTCCCGCAGCAACCCACCATCTTCAAAACCTTCAGATTCGTCTGCATCAAAAATAGTGGTGGTCGGTACACGGCGCTTAAATGCCAGCAAATAATTTTTCGCGGTGTTAATGCCAATACGGTAGAGCCAGGTATAAAATGCGCTTTCCCCACGAAAACCGGGCAAGGCACGATAAGCTTTAATAAATGCTTCCTGGGTTACATCTTCCACTTCAGCCCCATCACGTACAAAGCGCGAAATCAGGCGAGCTAACCTGCGCTGGTACTTGATTATTAATAATTCGAAGGCATGTTTATCGCCGCGTTGCGCGCGCTCAACCAACTGCTGATCGACTTCCCTATCACCCATGTCCCGTTATCCTGACTCTATGGCAGCAGCTAAAATGCTGCTTATTTGGCACTAGTATAACCGGACCTGCCCGAAAGCGTCAGTCTGAGACGCTAAATTGACAGAGCGCCACAAAATAAGTTCAGTGGCAAGAAGAACATTTCTCAAGCATTTAACAGGGTCCGGGCCGGTATTTGCTATAGTTCAGCCTCATTTTTAAAGTGGGCAAAGAATGTGTTGCAATTTGATACTTTAATTATTGGCAGCGGCTTGGCTGGACTGTCCCTGGCATTGAAGCTGGCCGATCAGCAAAAAGTGGCAGTCATTACCAAAAAATCGCTGCTGGAGGGGGCAAGCGCGTGGGCGCAAGGAGGAATTGCAGCCGTGTTGTCGGCTGAAGATTCTCTGGCTGAACATATACAGGATACTTTAATTGCCGGGGCTGGTCTGTGCGACCCGGCTACTACTCATTATGTAGTTGAACATGCCAAGCCAGCCATTGAGTGGCTTATCGCTCAAGGCGTACCATTCACACGCGATGCCACAACCGATACCGGCTATCACCTGACGCGCGAAGGGGGCCATAGCCATCGCCGTATCATGCATGCCGCTGATGCCACTGGCCATGCGGTGCAGGACACGCTGGCCAGCAAAGTACTGGCGCACCCAAACATTACTCTGCTGGAACATACTATCGCCATAGATCTGATTACTGGCCATAAGCTGGGCTATCACGACAATCGCTGCTATGGTGCTTACATCTTGAATAGCTTGAGCGGGGAAGTCAGCACCATCGCCGCGCACGATACGATCCTTGCTGCGGGCGGAGCAGGTAAGGTTTATCTGTATACCACCAATCCTGACACTGCTACCGGTGATGGCATCGCCATGGGCTGGCGCGCGGGATGCCGCGTAGCCAATATGGAATTCATTCAGTTCCACCCCACTTGTTTATATCATCCGCATGCCAAATCTTTTTTGATTTCGGAAGCAGTACGAGGCGAAGGTGGGCTGCTGAAGTTGCCGGATGGCACACGTTTCATGCCCGCCCATGATGAGCGGGCCGAGCTTGCGCCGCGTGATATCGTGGCACGGGCCATAGACTTCGAAATGAAAAAGCGCGGCCTGGATTGCGTTTATCTGGATATTTCACATCAGCCAGCAGAATTTCTGCAAGCCCATTTCCCCACTATTTATGCCCGCTGCCTGGCGTTGGGCATAGATATTACGCAGCAGCCCATCCCGGTCGTGCCTGCCGCTCATTACACCTGTGGCGGCATCATGACTGATCTGGCTGCGCGCACTGACCTCGACCATCTTTATGCGGTAGGCGAGACTGCGCACACTGGCCTGCACGGTGCCAATCGTCTGGCCAGTAACTCCTTGCTGGAGTGTATGGTATTTGCTGAAGCGGCTGCGCGCGATATTCTGGCCAAGCCGCGCAGTTCGTTCATTCCGCTGCCGGATTGGGACGAAAGCCGGGTAACAGATGCCGACGAACAAATTGTCATCTCACATAACTGGGCCGAGCTGCGCCGTTTCATGTGGGACTATGTTGGCATCGTGCGCACCACCAAACGCTTGCAACGCGCACAACATCGGATACGCTTGCTGCATGAAGAAATCAATGAGTATTACACTAATTTCCATATCACTGCTGATTTACTGGAGCTGCGCAATCTGGTATTAAGTGCCGACCTCATCGTGCAAAGCGCCTTGGCGCGGCATGAAAGCCGTGGCTTGCATTACAGCAAGGATTATCCCGCAATCTTGGATCAGGCTAGACCCACCATACTCAAGCACTAACACGCCACTTCAACCATACTCGTAATTGGCGGAAAGATTCAGTATCCAGGCTATCAGGGAAAATAATAATGCGGCGAGTGCAGGTCGCACCACGAGGTACGCTATTCAGCACAGTCAGCCAGGGAGAGACCATGCTGTGATTCAAGAGTTGTGCCGCCTCTGGCTTGCCATTGCGAGTAGTCAGCACAACATCATCCCCGTTCAGTGCCAGCGTGATAACAGAAGAAGGTGCACTTAAGCGCGCATCGCGGCGCACATAAAAAAACAGACTCGCTAACAACAATAAAGTCAGCGCAATTTTGGCCCACGTTGGCAAAGGCAGCACATAGAGAGCAAAAAGTACCGCACCATGCGCCATGAGCAATAAAATTGCCAAATACCAGGACGGCTGAAATTGAAATTGCCGCTGCATATGACTCAGAGCGCAAAGACTGCCAGTGCGCCGATTAATATCAGCGACACTAATACGATCAATAGCAAATTTCTTTCTTGGTTATTTTGCCTGGGTGGTGGCAACACAGGCGGCGTATTGACAAAGGGCTGAGCCACATTAGGGACAGTCGCCTGAAAAGCATGCAGCTTTAATGTTTTGGAAAGTTCGGCGACTTCATCGCTGGAGCTGATCATGGCTGCCAGGCGCAAAGTGGCGCTGGCAGAATCGAAAGCGGGGGATAAGCCTATAGTCGGAATGGATTGAGACCCATCCGTATCCTCGCTCGGCTGACCGGAAACCGGGATGGCGTCTGCTAACTGCCTCTTGCCAGAGGAAACACGGTCACTGGATAGGCTATCGCGGCAGATATGTAAATCATTGGCCAGGTCACGCGCATTGTGATAACGG
>JAUSKS010000232.1 GCA_030646595.1 Gallionellaceae bacterium
GATCGTCGAGCGCGAGCGTCTGGACAAGTTTGGCCGTCCGCTGTTGGGTGCGACGACCAAACCTAAACTGGGTTTGTCTGGTCGTAACTATGGCCGCGTGGTTTACGAAGCATTGAAGGGTGGATTGGATTTCGTTAAAGACGACGAAAACATCAATAGCCAACCGTTCATGCACTGGCGTGACCGTTTTCTGTATTGCATGGATGCAGTGAATAAAGCCTCTGCTGCTACCGGCGAAGTTAAAGGTCACTACCTGAACGTGACTGCCGGCACCATGGAAGAAATGTACAAGCGCGCTGAATTCGCAAAATCGCTGGGCTCCGTCATTATTATGATAGACCTGGTAATCGGTTACACCGCGATTCAGTCTATGGCGTATTGGTGCCGTCAGAACGACATGATTCTGCATTTGCATCGCGCGGGTAACTCGACTTATTCACGCCAGAAAAATCACGGTATGAATTTCCGTGTGATCTGCAAGTGGATGCGTATGGCCGGCGTGGATCACATCCATGCGGGTACGGTGGTGGGCAAGCTGGAAGGCGACCCGCTGATGATTAAAGGCTTTTACGATACCCTGCTCGACACGCACACGCCGCAAAATCTGCCGCACGGTCTGTTCTTCGAACAAGACTGGGCTTCGCTGAACAAGTGTATGCCAGTTGCCTCTGGTGGTATTCATGCCGGTCAGATGCACCAGTTGTTGACCTACCTCGGCGACGACGTGGTGTTGCAATTCGGTGGCGGCACCATTGGTCACCCACAAGGTATTCAAGCGGGTGCGGTGGCAAACCGTGTGGCGCTGGAAGCGATGGTATTGGCGCGTAACGAAGGCCGTGACATTTGGAACGAAGGCCCGCAGATTCTGCTGGATGCCGCCAAATGGTGTAGTCCGCTCAGAGCCGCGATCGATACGTGGAAAGATATTACCTTCAACTACGAATCCACTGACACAGCTGACTTCGTGCCTGTCGCTACTGGCAGCCGTTAATCATCTATCAGACTAAGGAGAAATAATTATGATGACCAATCCAAATGGCATTGTCACCCAGGGACAGTTTTCTTTTCTGCCCGCGTTGACTGATGCTCAAATTACCGCACAACTCAAATATGCGTTGAAACACGGCTGGGCGATCGGGGTTGAATACACCGATGACCCGCATCCGCGCAATACCTATTGGGAAATGTTTGGCAATCCGATGTTTGACTTGAAAGATGCTGCCGGCATATTGATGGAAATCAATAACTGCCGCAAAACCTTCCCAAATCACTACATCCGCGTCACCGCATTCAGCTCGCTGCGCGGCGTGGAAAGCCCGACCATGTCCTACATCGTCAACCGTCCGAAGAAAGAGCCAGGCTTTGGCCTGGTGCGTCAGGAGGCCGAGGGCCGTAGCATGCGCTACACCATCCATTCTTACGCAACAGACAAACCTGAAGGTGAACGGTATTAAGTTGCTTTAACCCATCCCCACCCCAGCCCTCCCCTTGAAGGGGAGGGAGTAAGCTCCTCCCCCTTCAAGGGGGAGAGCGAAGCGAGGGGGCAATTGGGAGGGGGATGGGGTAACAAACGTAACGCAAATGGCGGGCGCAATAAACGCCCGCCATTTTTTTAAACAACTCATTTTAAACACCACAGGGAATTTTACATGAGCGAAACAGATCCACTCCACGCTATTCTGGCTGATGACGCGCCAGTCAATCTGGAAGCCGAATTTGAATCCTCCAACGTCAAAGAGGTATTGGATAAACTTGACCGCGAACTGATCGGCTTAAAGCCGGTGAAAACCCGCATCCGCGAAATCGCCGCGCTGCTGTTGGTGGACAGACTGCGCAAACAATTTGCGCTCACTTCTGCCACACCCACGCTGCACATGAACTTTACCGGCAACCCCGGTACCGGAAAAACAACTGTGGCCATGCGTATGGCTGAAATTCTGCATCGTTTGGGCTATGTGCGCGAAGGCCATCTGGTGTCCGTCACACGCGATGATCTGGTCGGGCAGTACATCGGCCATACCGCGCCCAAGACCAAGGAAGTGATCAAGAAGGCGATGGGCGGCGTACTGTTTATTGACGAAGCCTATTACCTCTACAAGCCGGAAAACGAACGTGACTACGGCGCGGAATCCATCGAAATTCTGTTGCAAGTGATGGAAAACAACCGCGACGATCTGGTGGTAATTCTGGCCGGTTACAAAGACCGCATGGATAAGTTTTTCCATAGCAACCCCGGCATGCGCTCGCGCGTTGCGCATCACATCGACTTCCCCGATTACAGCGCCGATGAATTGTTGCACATCGCCAAGCTCATGCTGGCCGCGCAAAACTATCGCTTCAGCCCCGACGCCGAGAAAGCTTTTTTCAATTACATCTCGATCCGCATGACGCTGGAACATTTTGCCAACGCGCGCTCGGTGCGCAACGCGCTGGATCGCGCGCGCCTGCGTCAGGCTAACCGTTTGTTCGCCAACGCCAGCAAATCACTGAGCAAAACTGATCTGATGACGCTGGAAGCGGAAGATATCCTGGCCAGCCGCGTATTTGTAGAAGGCAAGCTGGACATGGATGGGGATGAAGGCAGCGACATCGTCGCGGATTAAACGCAGCACATGGGCAAACAATACGACGCGCTCACCGAACCCTTGCAGGCGTTCATCGCCGCGCAGAAGGTTTTCTTTGTCGGTACGGCCACGGCGGATAGCCGGGTGAATATTTCACCCAAAGGCATGGATACCTTGCGCGTCCTGTCCGGCAACAGAGTGGTGTGGCTCAATCTCACCGGCAGCGGCAACGAGACCTCGGCCCATGTGCAGCAAGACCCGCGTATGACACTCATGTTCTGCGCTTTTGAGGGCGCGCCTATGATACTGCGCCTGTATGGCACCGCGCGAGTGATTCATCAAAACGACCAGGAATGGTCGGCGCTCTATTCTCACTTCAAGCCCTTGCCAGGGGCGAGGCAGGTTTTTGATCTCTCCATTGAGATGGTGCAAACTTCGTGCGGATTTGGCGTGCCTTATTTATCATACCAAGAAGAAAGACCTTTGCTGGCTGATTGGGCGATGAAAAAAGGAGAGGATGGTGTGCGCAATTATTGGCAAGAAAAAAATCAGGTGAGCATAGATAATATTCCCACCCACATCATCGAAAAAAACCTGTAATCATGGAGAAGCAAGTTACATGACTATCCTCGAACTCTATCATGAGATGCGCGCTGCGCTGAAAGGATCGGCTGATGCCGCCACCATTGACCGCCTGACAACTGAAGCGAGTCGATTTACCAGTACGGTAGGCTGGGCTAATGGCGTGATTGATAAAGACGGGCGCATCGTCGAGGCATTCGACAGCCTCAGGGAAATAGCGTTTGCGCGGTTTAAGCTGGAAAACGACAGCGACATGGCTACTTTACACGATGCGCTGGCTGATCTTATCGTCGCCATTCGCACCCATGACGAAGACCTCGATCCCTTATCCGATAGTGATGAGCACGACTCTTGATTCACTTTGCAACCTTATTCTGTAGGGCGATTAATCGCGCCCCTACGAAAATCTCTTCCAACAATGGAGGAGGAATGTGAAAGCCTGTACAATGGCGGGTTGTTAAAAACCAGTGTTTTAAAGCCTAAGGAAAAAAGTACATGAGTAAGAATTTAGTGCAATTTATTATCGAAGAGCAACGACACATCCCTGGTGCCAGCGGCAATTTCACTGGCCTTTTGAGCGATGTAATCACCGCCTGCAAAATCATCGCGCATGACGTACACAAAGGCGCACTGATAGGTGTGCTGGGTAGTGCGGGTAGTGAAAACATACAAGGGGAAACACAAAAAAAACTGGACGTCATTACCAACGAAATATTTATCCGTTCTACCGAATGGGGCGGTCATCTGGCTGCCATGGCATCCGAAGAAATGGAAGATATTTATCCTATCCCAGGCCAATATCCAAAAGGCAAATATTTGCTGGTGTTTGATCCGCTGGATGGCTCTTCCAATATTGACGTTAATATTTCTGTAGGGACTATTTTTTCGATTCTGCGCGCGCCCGAAGGGATTGCCAACCCCACGGCAACAGATTTTCTACAGCCCGGCACCAAGCAGGTTTGCGCAGGTTATGCGCTGTATGGCCCATCTACCATGCTGGTACTGACTACCGGCAATGGCGTGAATGGTTTTACGCTTGACAGCGATATTGGTGAGTTTATATTGACACACCCTGACATGTGCATCCCGCCTGACACGCAGGAATTTGCCATCAACACATCCAATCAGCGCTTCTGGGAAGAGCCGGTACAGCGTTATGTCGAGGAATGTGTACAAGGTAAGTCGTCCGGTGGACGCGAGAAAAATTTCAATATGCGCTGGGTCGCTTCCATGGTGGCCGAAGTGCATCGCATTTTGACCCGAGGCGGGATTTTTATGTATCCGAAAGACACTAAAGACCCAGCCAAGGCCGGCAAGTTGCGACTGATGTATGAAGCCAATCCAATGTCCTTTATCGTCGAACAGGCGGGCGGTGCCGCTTCCACCGGACGCGAGCGCATACTCGACATTCAGCCCTCCAACCTGCACCAACGTGTGCCGGTTATTCTGGGTTCTAAAAATGAAGTTGAGCGTGTGATAAGTTACCATCAAGGAGCCTATGTATGAGCAAACCCCTGGTCGTCATCGTGATGGGGAGTTCGAGTGACTGGGAAATCATGCAGCAGGCTGCGCGCCAGTTGCAGGATTTTGGCGTGGCTTATGATGCGCGCGTTATTTCCGCACACCGTTCGCCCGACCTGTTGTTTGATTACATCAAGGAAATGACCACGCAAGGTGTGCAGTGCTTCATCGCCGGAGCAGGTGGCGCTGCGCATCTGGCAGGGGTAATTGCAGGAAAAACCACACTACCAGTGCTGGGTGTGCCCATCCCGTCCAAATATCTCAAGGGTATGGATTCGCTGTTGTCCATTGTGCAAATGCCTAAAGGTATTCCGGTTGCCACCTTCGCTATCGGCGAGGCAGGTGCCGCCAATGCCGGATTATTTGCCGTGGCCATGCTGGCAAACAATGATCAAACGCTGGCGCAAAAACTGTCCGATTATCGCAGCAAGCAGGCACAGGCTATTGCCGCAACAACTTTACCCCCTTTGAGTTGATTCCACGCATGACTGCATTATATGAATCCCATCTGACCAGCTTGCCTTTCCTACATCGCGGCAAGGTGCGCGATATTTATGCGGTAGATGATCAGCATTTACTGATTGTGCAAACAGATCGCCTGTCTGCGTTCGATGTCATCCTGCCGTCTCCTGTCCCCGGCAAGGGCGAGGTGCTCACTACCTTGTCCAATTTCTGGTTTGGCAAGCTGGGTCATATCATTCCCAACCACTTGACCTTTATCACACCAGAATCCGTGGTTAAAACAGATGCTGAACGTGCCCAGGTAGCGGGCCGTGCCTTTGTAGTGAAGCGTTTGCAACCTTTGCCGATAGAAGCCATTGTGCGTGGCTATCTGGTCGGCTCCGGCTGGAAAGATTATCAAAAGACCGGCGCAGTGTGCGGCATTCCCCTGCCTGCCGGATTGCGCGAAGCACAGAAATTGCCCCAGCCTTTGTTCACGCCTTCGACCAAGGCTGCGATGGGCGAGCATGATGAAAATATTTCTTTCGAGCAGGCAGTACAATTGTTGGGGGCTGCGCGCGCCGATGAGGTGCGCACTGCCACGCTGGCGCTGTATACCGAGGCAGCAGAATATGCAGCAACCAAAGGCATTATCATCGCCGATACCAAATTCGAATTTGGCGTGGATAACGCAGGCAAGATGTATTTGATAGACGAGGCGCTGACGCCAGACTCATCACGTTTCTGGCCCGCTGATCAATACCAAGTGGGCAGCAACCCGCCCAGTTTCGACAAGCAATTTGTGCGCGACTGGCTGGAAGCTTCCGGCTGGAATAAAAAACCGCCCGCGCCGGTGGTACCAGCTGATGTGCTGCAAAAAACTTCAGCCAAATATAGCGAAGCGTTGCAACGCTTGATGGCTGCATGATTTCTGTTCCGCAACAATTGGTGCAAGGATTTCTGCGTTTCCGCGAGCAGCATTTCGGGCGCGCAGACGGGCTGTTCCAGCAGTTGGTGGTAAAAGGTCAGAATCCTAAAACGCTGGTGGTAGCCTGTTGCGATTCGCGCGTGGATCCCGCCCTAGTGCTGGATTGCGCACCGGGTGATTTATTTGTTATCCGCAATGTGGCCAATCTGGTTCCTCCTTCCGAAGGGCGCATCGGCCATCATGGCACCAGTGCCGCACTGGAATTCGGTGTTCGCAATCTGGGTGTAGAGCATATTATCGTGCTGGGCCATGCTCACTGCGGCGGTATACGTGCGCTGGTCGAAACCGGCGGGATCAACAACCCCGATTCATTTATAGATGACTGGATGCATCTGGTGGAAAGCGCGCGCGCCGACGTAGTACAGGAAATGCCGACGGCATCCCTGGATGAAAAAGTGCGCGCCTGCGAACAGCGCGCGCTGCTGGTCTCTTTGCACAATCTGCTGACTTTTCCGTGGGTGCGCGAGCGCGTGGAACAGGGCAAGCTCACCTTGCATGGCTGGTATTTCGATATTGAGCACGGGCAATTACTGCACTACAACGCCCGTACTAATGCTTTTGAATCGCTGTAACCCCGCTTGCTTCTTTCGCGTCGCCCCCTGTCAATTCACGATAGCGCAACTTGTCAGCTTCGAAGCTGGCCCTAACCTTGGCAGCCTTTTCCTGGGCTGTAGTCATCTGCTGTCGTAGCTTGATGGTTTTTTGCACGGCATCAGCAATGTCACTTTCCAGGGAAGCAGGTATCTTCCTGCCAGCTTGCGTTACTTTCTCTTGTTCCACCTGATAACTGTCCAAGCTTTCTTGAGCAGATTTTTGTAGTAACTGGATGCTGTTAATCAAGGCTTCTACTTGCTGCAAATTGCGGTCACGTGCCAGATCAATTTCTCTTTCATTGCTATAAGTATTCAGCAGCATCTTGTCTTTGCGGCGCTGCTCAAATTCGGCGGCCTCGTCGGCACGTTTTTTAGCCTCGGCTGCTTCTTGGGCGCGCCGCGCTTCCTTGGTCATTTTTTCGTTGCGTTTGATAATCCGGCCCTTATCATCAAACTGCACATTGTCGCGGTCAGCATATTCTGGCGGAATGGTTTCGCCATAATGAGTCTCGCCTTGGTCATCCACCCATTTATACAGCTTGGCTTCGGCTGATGAGGTAAAAGCTGCTAGCAGCAGCAAGCCTATGCCCATATTTTTTGTATCAATCATTTTTCACCCCATAACGATCACGGTAAGACTGCACCGCTTGCAGATTCTGCACCATTCCGGCCTGTTCTTGCAAATATGCAAGCAGATCATCCAGGGTGGCGATAGGTACCACTGGAATACCATAGCTGCGTTGCACTTCCTGCACTGCGGAAAGTTTGCCCTGCCCTTGTTCCATGCGATCCAAGGCAATGACTACACCGCACGGCACCGCACCTGCGGCACGGATCAAGGCAATGGATGCGCTGACTGAAGTACCTGCGGAAATCACATCATCAATAATCAGTATCCGTCCTTGCAGCTTGGCCCCCACGGTATTGCCACCTTCGCCATGATCCTTGGCTTCCTTGCGATCAAAGCAATAAGGTATGTTGTGTCCCTGACCCGCTAAAGCAATGGCAGTACCCGCAACCAGTGGTATACCTTTGTAAGCTGGCCCATACAGCATATCGAAGGGGATATTTGAGGCCAGGATAGCCTGTGCATAAAACTGGGTAAGCTGCTGCAATGAGGCACCGTCATTGAATAATCCGGTATTGAAAAAATACGGTGACAAGCGCCCGGCCTTGGTCTGAAATTCACCGAAGCGCAAGGCCTCATGTGCCAGAGCGAAGCGGATAAAATCCTGGCGGAAAGTAGGCATGGAATAGGGCAAGTAATTAAACAGGCTCCATTATAATGGCTG
>JAUSKS010000241.1 GCA_030646595.1 Gallionellaceae bacterium
GATCGGTTTCAAGCAGATACAGGTGTTCTACGAGCGCTCAGAAAGATTCGATGGGCGTCAGAATACCAAGATGAATATGTTGAGCAGGAAAGTAATCTATTACTGGCTTGATCGAGCACTCATTTCTTTTTCGGATGCGCCTCTCAAACTGATGCTTTTTTTAGGTTTCGGGTTATCCATGATTTCATTCTTATACATACTTGTGGTGCTTGCGCAAAAAGTACTTGGCCTGTCGGTGCCAGGCTGGGCAGCGATTATGTCTGCTGTGCTTTTCCTGGGTGGGGTACAAACAATGACGCTTGGCTTCGTTGGTTTATACATTGGTGCAATATTCAGGGAGGCAAAACAACGTCCGCGGTTTATTATTAAAGAAGTTATTCGACATCAGCAAGGGTGATCATGGATTCTCTGTGGAAAGATACTGCTGCTGCAGCTTATCGGGACGAACTGGAGTTACGCGCATACACCTCGCGCCTGTTAGGCCAGGATAAAACGCTGGTGTTGCATGGTGGCGGAAATACCTCTGTTAAAATCAAAGAAAAAAATATTTTCGGCGAAGCAGAGCAAGTGCTGTACGTCAAAGGCAGCGGCTGGGATTTGGAGACTATTGCTGCTGCGGGTTTTACGCCAGTTCGGTTGGAACATACAAAAAAACTGGCGCAGTTACCGGAGCTGTCCGATCCGGAGATGATCAATCAATTGGTCACCCACCAGACCCGCGCTTCGGCACCGGTTCCTTCGGTGGAAGCGATCCTGCATGCCATCCTGCCCTATTCCTATGTAGACCATACCCACGCTAATGCCATTATTGCCATTACCAACACAGTGGATGGTGAAGCCAGAATACGTGAGATTTATGGCAACACTGTAGTTGTTATCCCTTATGTCATGCCGGGTTTCGATCTGGCCAAGTTATGCGCTGAGCGTTTTGCTGCTGAGGCCGGGCCACAAACCATAGGCATGGTGCTGCTGAATCACGGCATCTTTTCGTTCGGGGAGAATGCGAAAGAATCATACGAGCGCATGATCATGCTGGTGGGCCGTGCTGAGGATTATCTCAAGCGCCACAACGCGTGGGATGTTGCGCCCAGCAGCGTAACCGCCGCGCATGGCATGCAGCTGGCGCACACACAAGCAAAATTGCGTGCCGATATTTCCAGGGTGGCAGGCTTCCCAGTTCTTGTTACACGCTATGCTGATGACAAAACCTTGTCTTTCGCACGTCGTGCAGATGTAGCTGTAATTGCACAGCAAGGCCCGGCTACGCCGGATCATGTAATCCGCACCAAACGCCTGCCTATGCTGGGACGCGATGTCACAGCATATGTCGAAGATTACAAAAAATATTTTCATGCCCACGAGCCGCAAGCAAGAGAACGCAAGACCATGCTGGATGCCGCGCCGCGTGTGGTGCTGGATAGCGAGCTTGGTTTGTGCGCAGTGGGGAAAAGCGCCAAGGAAACAAACATTGTTGCCGACATTTACGAGCACACTATAGACATTATTCTGCGCGCCACCGCCTTGGGCGGTTACTGTGCGCTACCTGCCAAGGATATTTTTGATGTTGAGTATTGGGATCTGGAGCAGGCAAAACTGCGCAAGGGTGGCAAGCCATTGTTGTTCAGCGGTGAAGTGGCATTGGTAACGGGTGCAGCTTCTGGCATCGGCAAGGCTTGCGTTGAATCCCTGCTGGCGCGCGGTGCAGCGGTGGTGGCACTTGATCTGGATGCCAAGGTTAGTGCGTTGACCAATAGTGCAAATTTCCTGGGCTTGCAATGCGATCTTACTTCGGAAGTACAATTTAAGCAGGCGCTGGAGCAGGCCGTGGAAAAATTTGGCGGCATGGATATGCTGGTACTGAACGCAGGAATTTTCCCTGGTGGTTGCCGCATAGATTCGCTCAAGACCGATGAATGGCAAAAAGTGATGCGCATCAATCTCGATGCCAATTTGATGCTGATGCGGGAATGTCATCCTTTCCTCAAGCTGGCACCACGAGGGGGCAGAGTAGTGGTGATAGGCTCAAAAAATGTACCAGCGCCCGGCCCTGGCGCTGCTGCTTATTCAGCCTCCAAGGCTGCGCTTAACCAACTAGCGCGTGTCGCAGCGCTGGAATGGGGGGCGGATAATATTCGCATCAACTCGCTGCATCCCAACGCAGTATTTGATACCGGCTTGTGGACAGCAGAAGTGCTGGCTTCGCGCGCCAAGCACTACGGTTTGACAGTAGACGAGTACAAGAAAAACAATGTGCTGAAAACCGAGGTAAGCAGTCGTGATGTGGCAGAACTGACGGCAGAGTTATGCGGCCCGCTGTTTGCCAAAACTACGGGTGCGCAGATTCCCGTTGACGGTGGGAACGATAGGGTGATTTGAGGAATTTTTAGTTTTATACAAATAAGGGGGAATCAATGAGTAAGGCAAAGCCCAATTCCATTCTCGGTATTATCGGCGGTAGCGGCGTATATGACATAGATGGGCTAACCAACAAACACTGGGACACTGTGTCATCACCATTTGGCGCGTCTTCAGACCAACTATTATTCGGCGAACTGAATGGCCAGCAACTGGTATTTTTGCCACGCCATGGGCGCGGGCATAAAATACCGCCTTCGGAGATTAACTTCCGGGCCAATATAGATGCGCTGAAACGTGCAGGTGTTACCGATGTGATTTCGGTGAGCGCAGTCGGTTCGCTGCGCGAACACTTGCAACCTGGAATGTTCGTGATCGTGGATCAATTTATAGACCGTACTTTTGCGCGCAACAAATCTTTTTTCGGCAGCGGACTGGTAGCGCATGTCTCCATGGCGCACCCGGTATGTTCACGCCTGGGTAAGCACATCGAAGCCGCAGCCAGGGAGGCAGGTATTGCCGCATTGCGGGGTGGCACCTATTTGGTAATGGAAGGCCCGCAGTTCTCCAGCCTGGCGGAGTCCGAGCTGTATCGCACCTGGAATTGCGACGTCATCGGAATGACCAACATGCCGGAAGCCAAGCTCGCGCGCGAGGCCGAGATTTGTTATGCGACGGTGGCCATGGTCACCGATTACGACTGCTGGCATCCGCACCACGACGATGTGACGGTGG
>JAUSKS010000242.1 GCA_030646595.1 Gallionellaceae bacterium
CATCGGTGTGCTGTGCCCGCCACTGATCCAGGCGTTGATCGAGTTGTTGCAATTGTTTGTGTGTCATGGTCATTTTCCTCAGCGGTTTATATTCGCATGGTTAGGCATTACCAGCAAGGTCGCCCAAAATGCAGCGCGAGTTTCATGTGGGGTCGTTTTCTTCCGGTAGCGCGCTGGCACGTTCCAGATCAACGCGCTCAATTTTGATGAAGCGGTCGCTAATTTTGCGGCTGCTGATTTGTACGTCTTCCACATCTTTATTGGCCTGACGTATGTGTTCTGCCAGTTTTTTCATGCGTTCGTCGAAACGGCCAAAGTCCTTGCCCAATTTGCCCAGCTCTTCCTGAATAATATGTACCTGTTTGCGCGTTTCCACATCTTTCATCACCGCGCGCGCCGTATTCAATATCGCCCACAAGGTGCTCGGTGAAGTAATGCTCACCCGGCGCTGCATTGCGTACTCAACCACATCAGGATGATGCGCGTGTATCTCGGCAAACACCGCTTCAGCCGGGACAAACATCACCGCGCCTTCCGAGGTCACACCGGGAATAATATATTTGCTGCTGATGTCGTCCACATGCTTCTTGATGTCCGTCTTGAACTGGCGCTGTGCCAGCAGCTTGTCGGCTTCGCTGGCCGCATCGAACATGCGGCGATAATTTTCCAGCGGAAATTTCGCATCCACTGCCACCATGCCAGTTGGCTCTGGCAGCATCAGCACACAGTCGGCACGGCTGCCATTGGGCAGGGTGTATTGCATGGAATAGGATTGCGGCGGCATGATGTTGCGCACCAAACCTTCCAGTTGCACCTCGCCAAATGCGCCGCGCGAACGCTTGTCGCCCAGCAGCTCCTGCAAGCTCACCATATTGGTCGTCAGCCCGTCTATTTTTTTCTGCGCCTCGTCTATGGTAGCCAGGCGCGCCATCACGCTGACAAAAGTTTCATTGGTTTTTTTGAAGCCCTCGTCCAGGCGTTCGCTGACCTTGCCGCTGATTTGCTCCAGCCGCCCATCCACTGTTTTGGCCAGCGCCTCTACGCTGCCGGACAAATGTTGAGTGGCATTGCGGAAGGAATTTTGGATCAGTTCCTGATCTGCACGCGCCTGCTCCGATAATTTGGCCAGCATCTGCGTCAATATCTCGTCGCGCAGGGCTTGCTGCCGGGCTTGCAGAGCATGTACCGCCTCGCGTGTGGCGCGCAATTCATCGGCCACCGCTGCGCGCAAACGCCCGGCATGGTCTGCCTGGCTGGCCACCAGCCGGTCTCCCTGTTTGTTCAAACCATCATGCAAATCAGAAAGCATGGCACGGTGCTGCTGTTCCAGCACCTGTGCAGCATGCGCAGGCAGCTTGCGCTGCATGATCAGCAACACAATCACCAGGGCCAGCACGGCAATAATTAACAGAATTTCAAGCATGTATATATCCACGCGACCACAAGACGCGCAGTATAAACCAGATGGTGCAGCTATGAAGATGCCAGGAATGGTCCAGCAAATAAAATCCCCGCTGCCATAAAGGCAGGGGGATTAATTGGTTTTAGACTAGCGAATAGACAACACGCAATCAATAGCAATCAACGGAGCCGAACTGGCCCGTTGATTGCATTGGTTAAACTACTTCCATTATTCCTGCACTTCTGTTTCTTGATTATTACCTGGCCATCCTCATTACCTCGGCGTCGTGGCACTGGCTATGTTGGAATATGCACTGATGTTGTTAGCCGCATCATAGGCCTGCACACGATAGCGGTAAGTCTTCCGCGCGGTAAGCCCAGTGTCAGCGAAGCTGTTGTCGGTAGGGTAACCTACTTGGACAAAGTTCGTGCAGGTAGAACCCATGCAGCGCTCAACCAGGTATCCGACTACTCCAACATTGTCGGTCGAAGCTGTCCAGGTCAGATCGATCTGGCTATTGCTCACCGCAGTTGCAGTCAGGTTGGTCGGGGTCGAAGGGGGGGTTACCTCCAACGTAGTGACGCAGGTTGTGTTGGAGTATGCGCCGTTGTTGCCGGTCACATCGTACGCCCGCACCCTGTAGCAGTAAGAAGTAGCGCCAGCCAATCCCGTATCATAATGGGTGGTGGGGGCATAGATGTTGGTTGAAGCTGCAATTTCGATAAAGTTTGTGCAGTCTGGCCCGGTACAGCGCTCGACCTTGTAATTCACCACCCCAGAATTGTCGGTCGCAGCCGCCCAACCGAGGCCGATCTCGTATCTGCTAATGTACGTGGCTGCAAGGTCGGCAGGCGCAGTGGGTGGCTCAGTATCGGTCCAGGTCTTGGCAGTAGCGTTGTTGGAATAGCTACTGTGGAGGCTGGCCGCATCCATCGCCCGCACCTGGTAGCGGTAGTCAGTTCCAGGTGTCAGGCTGGTGTCGCTGTATGAGCTTTCGTAGGTAATACCAATTTCGACAAAGTTCGAGCAAGTCGAACCCGTGCAGCGTTCAACCTTGTAGTATTCCACCCGAGTGTTATCCGTCGAGGGGTTCCATGTCAGGTCTATCTGGGTCACCCCGACCGCAGTTGCGGTCAGGTTGGTGGGCGTACTCGGCGGTACTGTATCGGCCAAGGTGGTGGCCTTGGCTATGTTCGAATACGCGCCATAGTTCCAAGCTGCATCTACCGCCCAGACACGAAATTTATATGTCGTGCCGGGCGTAAGCCACGAGAAGCTATAGCTTGTCCCATACGCAATGTCCACATTAACAAAATCGCTGCATTTTGATCCCAAGCAGAGGTCGATTTGATATTGCAGCACTCCCACATTGTCCGTTGCAGCCGTCCAGGAAAGATTAACCTGTGTAGCGCTCACCACCGTAGCCACCAGGTTCGTTGGTGCAGTTGGCGCGGTTAAATCTGGTGTTTTTAGCGTCA
Organism: Gallionellaceae bacterium; assembly: GCA_030646595.1. Taxonomy (GTDB): domain Bacteria; phylum Pseudomonadota; class Gammaproteobacteria; order Burkholderiales; family Gallionellaceae; genus Nitrotoga. The sequence goes on from JAUSKS010000242.1 coordinate 2,881, forward strand.
GATACGCTCCATAACCATTGCCAGCACTGCTCTGCCCAAGCGCCTTGAAATAGTATGTGGTGTTTGCAAGGAGTCCGCAAATTTGCTGACTGAATGGTATGTCTGTTGTGCCGCCACCAACGGCCTGAGCAGTTGTCAAATTTCCAAAGGCCGTCGTCGCCCCCCACTCAAACCACGCTGTCGAGGTCTTGTTGTTTGGATTAATCATTCCATTCAGGATCGCACATGTCTCTGTAACAGAAGATGCCGCAGTGGTGGTAACAGTCGGTGCAGGAACAAGTATAAATTTTACTGTGAGTTCACCGCTAGAAGAACCATACCCAGTTAGATAAATATTCCCTATATGATCTATTGCTGAGTTATAAGGAAATTCTATTTGATCAGTGTCATAGCTCCCGAACCAAAGCGGGTGTCCATCTGGGCCGTATTTTATTGCGGCATAATCGAAGCCACCCGGATTCCACCCCCCCCAAGCAGCGTCTTTAAACCCAGTTACATACACATTTCCTGAACCATCCATTTTCAAGTCCATGAGAATGTCATCCATTCCCCGCCCACCATCAAAGCGAGCCGTCCACAGGGAGTTTCCGTTTGTATCGTATTTGATTGTAAGGTAATCATTGTTCAAGCCATTTGAGCTGACTCCCGCTACAGTCACATTGCCGGAAGCATCGACCGCAATCTGTCCCATGACAGCATTCCACCAACCTAGCGTATCATCGCCACCGTTATCGTAATCGTTGGCCCACAGCTGGTTCCCGCCGTTGTCGTACTTGACCGTTGCAATGTCAAGGTTGCTCCCATTGTGACTTAAGCCGCTTACGTAGACATTCCCCGACGCATCCAACGCAATGGCTCGGGCGTAACAGCAAGGACGGCTTACCCTCCACAGCGGCGCACCGCCATTGGGGCCGTATTTAATTGTGGTATATCCATAATCCATGTAGTCAGCAGCAACGTATACATTTCCAGCGCTGTCCCAGGTTATTGCACGCCCCCCAGTAAATCTGGTTACCGTTGGTTCCTGACTGTCCCACAGCTTGTTACCGTTGGCATCATACTTGATCGTGGTCAAATAACAGCCTGACTCGGCATAAGGATCCACGCAACCTCCGCCGGTAACATAGACGTTGCCTGTACCGTCCACGCCAAGTGCAGCGGAAACGCTATGAGGATATCGAGTCGACCACAGCATGTTGCCATTGGTGTCATATTTGATGGTAATTGTATCGTAGGTGGCGCAATAACCAGCGGTCTGACACGATTGTATAGTGACATAAACGTTGCCTGATCCATCTACCTTCATGTCTTTTGCCCAATCCCCTGCTCCGCTATCATAATTTGCCGTCCATAGGGTTGTGCCTTCGGGGCTGTATTTGATGGTGAAGGTGTCAATCTCTGTACATACCAAAACGTTTCCAACAAGAACCCGAGTCTTACAAAAATTCACGCTTACAATGCTGTTTCCAACAGCATCTGTGGCAACTCTCACGCCTACTCCATCATTGTAGTTGTGCATGGCCGCGAGGGACGTGGGGGGGCCTGCACTATCTATAATGATCGTGCTAGCCGCCATACTGTTGTTGAGAGGGTTGCTGTCTGGCACTGTATGCACATCATCCACGATGGCGCCTAAATAATAAGTTCCGACCGCCAAGCCCGCAGGCACCCACACGTCAGTGGCATTGCCTATGCTGGTAGCGCCGGGAGAGAGATTGGCGACCCACCGGCTGCCAATGCGGGTGTCCGCATCGGTAATCACATTATCCGTTGAGAGGTAGTAGCCAACGTAGAATCCTTGGGCCTGACCGGGCCCCTGATTTTGCGCGGTGTCTGTCACTGCAAACCAGCGTCCAGCTTGCACACTTGAAGAGTTGCCGGTAACGGCAGTTACTGCCAAATCCGTTTGAACGATGGCACTCAGGCTGATTGATGGAGATTCAGATTGACCAAGCGCATTGATATACGTAGCTTGAACCGTCAAAAAATGCTCCCCGGCGGCCATTCCTGCTGTGCTGTAAACCGTGACGGTGGAGGTGGCGGATCCGTTTGCATCAACCGTTACCGTATTGGGAGAGATGCTACCGGTCAGATTTGGGCCGGACGACGCCAAGTTTAATGTGACAGTCCCACTAAAATTGTTTAGCGATTTTACGGTAATGGTGGAGGACATGCTTTGTCCCGCCGGGGCTGCGATGCTGGCCGGGGATACGCTGACAATAGCGCTTGCGCGCAGAGCGTTATTAACATTGAGCCTCCCCCCAGTTGCAACCAAGCCATTTAGAGATCCAATTTTATCCGTCGAGCCAATGAGCAGATTCTTGAGCTGCTCTGTTGTCAGCGTACCAATGCCAAACCTGGCAATCGCCAAGGCAGCAGCACCCGCCACATGCGGAGTGGCCATGGACGTTCCATCCAGGAAGAAATATCCAGAAGGAGAACAGATGGCGCAGGTGCCGCTCGGTACTGTCGATAGGATATCCACACCGGGCGCAGCCAAATCGACATTGATCACCCCATAGTCCGAAAAGCCGGCCCTGTTATCACTTTGATCTGTGGCAGCCACACAGATAACATTTGGGGCTGTGTAGTTACAAGGATAAACCGGCGTCTTGTCATTATTATTATTGGCATTTGCGGCAGCCGCCACAAACAGCATACCGCTCTGGTTGGCCACGTTGATCGCATCCAGCAATGCCTGCGAAAACGCGTCTTTGCCGAATCCACCCCAACTGTTATTGGCCACCTTGGCACCGTGCTCGGCCGCATACAAAACTGCCTGCACCGCCGCATCCAAATAACAAGCCCCATTTAAGTCACAAATCTTAAGCGGCATAATACTTGCCTGCCAGCTCACACCTACTACGCCGGTGCCATTATTTCCCCTTGCGGCAATGGTACCGGCGACATGCGTGCCATGACCATAGTCGTCCATCGGGTCATTATCGTTATTCACGAAATCGTATCCCTGGATCATATTGGCAGCCAAATCGGGGTGGTTGTAGTCTACACCCGTGTCAATGACAGCAACAATAACATTGGCATTACCTGTCTCAAGATCCCATGCTTCCGGAGCATCAATGTCGGCATCGGTAACCCCGGTGAAGGTAAGCGGCGCGGTTGTTTTAAAGGTGCGCCCGGTTGGGTCGATGGATTGTCCTATGTTATGCATTCCCCACAAGTTCATATTAGTGGAGAACTCTGGATCATTGGGTGTTGCCTGAATTTGGTAAATCAAATTAGGTTCAGCATAAAGCACATCGGGATCATTTTTATATTGGCGTATGAGCTCTTCGGTGGATTGCCCTTGTTTGGACTTTACTTTGTGAACGCCGATCTGGCGTATCTCTGATAGAACTTCTGCCCCCATTTTGTCGTGGACGTTTTTTTTCTTGCTGTCATCTACTCCTTGTTTGAATTTGACGAGCACCTCTCCGGGTATATATTGGGGACTCTGATCTTTTTTTGATCCGGGAACATTTTTCTGGGCAGACATTTTTAGCTGGCCAGGTGTATTTGTCTGGCCAAGAATGGTCGTGACATGCGGTTGTTGAAAATCTGGCACGGAGCCTTGGCCTGACGCTCCCTGATCAAGAGCGACACCCGTGGAAACAGACGACACAAGAAACATCCCCAGGGCAAATATATACAAGCCGATCCCAGCGGTTAAGTGTTGTGATATCCAGTTTTTAGTACGCATTTGCATCTCCTTTTGAGCTATCGCTTTTAAACTATCTTGGGCAAACGGATGCCATGTGCCATGACACTCATTCACGTTCATCAGGACGGATACGCCGGGCTGTCCAGCGTACCTGCCTCTATATAGTCAACCCAACACAACCGGGTGATGTTACTGAGTAATCGTTATTGTTTTGGGTGCCTTCATGGCATTGTTGTCTTCGTTGAACTCCGACTGGGCATTGTCTTTATCGGCTATTGCGCCCAGATAATAGGTACCTGATGCCAAGCCTGACGGAATTGTCGCGGCGGTACTGGCCGAGGAGGATGCCCCGGCAGCCAGGGAAGCAACCGTTCTGCTGACAATCAAGGTGTCCTCAGCAGTGATGGTCGCGTCGGTGGACAGGTAGATGCCAACTACTGTGCTGGTAGTGGTTGACTTGGTTCCGGCGTTTTTAACTGTGTTGCTGACTGTGATATTGCTACCCACCTTGGCGCTGGTCGACTTGCTGCTGATACCAGTCATTAGCAGGTCCACATTGGGTACCACAGTCACGGTTCCATTCCACAAGGGATTACTGCCATTATTGCTCTCTATGGTCTCTGCCTGAGTATTGGTGTAATCGGCAAAAGCGCCCAGATAATAGGTTCCCAGTGCAAGCCCCGCAGGTATCGTAATGGTGGTCGTTGCTTGAGACCATGCGCCGGCATCCAGTGATCTGAGGTCTCTAGTACCCACTAATGTGTCCGCTGTGGTAATGGTTGCATCAGTAGATAGATAAATTCCTACGCTGAACGCAGTCGCCTTGGTAATACCCTGGTTTCTCACTCCGTTGGTGACGGTAGTACTGCCGCCAACGGGCAGGAGGGTTGCAGAGGTGTAAGCATAGGCGTCCATCAAGTCCAGGGTGTTGGTCGTTACGGTGATGGTATTGCCCACCAGACGATTTTGATCCGCACCCTTAGTGTTGCAACACGCATATGCCAGCAAATAATAAGTTCCCGGGGGTATGTCTGAATAAACGGTTACAACTGTATCCCCAGTCGAACTTGCACCGGCAGCCAGCGCACCTACATCTCTAGAACCTAAACTAAAACAATTAACGGAACAGGTTTGGTCAGACGACAAGTAGATGTCCACCCTACCAGAACTTAAATCCGGACTAGCGCCGAGGTTCTTAATCGTGCTACTGACCGTCATCGTGCCGCCTGCTGGTATGCTGGTTGTAACCGAACTAATATTAGTTAGCACCAGGTCGACATCAAGGATCGCAGGGAGTGTCATCCCGGCCAAGGCATTATTGGCATCAGAAATTTCAGGCTGGACATTATTAACATCTGCAATAGCACCCAGATAATAGTTCGTGTTTGGCCATAAAGTTGGATAGGGCGGAAGCAGCATGCTGGTCTCAACTGTCGAGGTCTCGCCGGGAGCCAGCACACCTACTGTTCTGCTACCAATCAAGATATCTTCTGTGGTGATGGTCGCATCAGTGGAGAGATAAATACCCACTGTGCTGCTGACCGATGTGGCAACGCTGCCCTGGTTTTTGACCGTGGTGCTGACGGTGGCAGCCCCCCCGATGGGCAGGCCAGTCAAGGCGGTGCTGACGTCTGTTATCAGCAGGTCGGGCGCGATTACATATTTTACCGTGAGAAAATCAGCAGCAGCGGAGCTATAACCGGTAACAAAGAAATCCCCCGAACTGTTCAGGGTCAAGGCGTAAGCAAATTCTATCCCTCCATGGTCATAACTTCCGAACCAAAGCGGGTGCCCATCGGGACCATATTTCACAGTGACATAATTCGTATCTACAGAAGATGACCAGGCTAAAAAATCACCTATCCCGGTTACATACACATTTCCTACGCCATCAGTTTTCATATCAATGGCAATGTCCCCCCACCCACCATCATAACGAGATGTCCATAAAGGATTCCCATTGACATCATATTTGATCGTGACGTAATCCTCGTTCATGCCATTTGCGCTGACTCCAACTATATACACGTTGCCGGAAGCATCAACTGCAATTTGCCCGAAAGCATAATTCCAAAAGCCCAAGGTATCGTCACCGCCATTATCGTAACGGGTGGCCCAAAGCTGATTCCCATTATTGTCGTACTTGACTGTCACAATGTCATAGCTGGTTCCACTATGTGCTGTGCCGCTCACGTAGATATTCCCCGCTGCATCCAGCGCAAGCGCGCGGGCGTAATTAGCCTCACTGTAGCGCGCATGCCAAAGTGGCGCACCTCCATTGGGGCCGTATTTTATCGTGGCATAGCCATATCCAATTTCATCAGCCGTTATATATACGTTCCCGGCATTATCCACGGCTATGTCACGCCCGCCGGTAAACACATGCAGCGAGGGCTCCTGGCTGTCCCACAGCTTATTACCATCGCCATCATATTTTATTGTAGTTAAATAACAGACAGTGCTGGTATAAGGATTTTCGCATCCTCCGCCGGTAACATAGACATTACCTGAACCATCAACGGTAAGCGCACCGGGAACGCTATAAGGATAACGCGCCGGTGTTGACCACAGCGCATTGCCATTGGCGTCATATTTGATCGTGATCGTGTCATAGGTTGCACAATAACCAGCGGCCTGGCAGGCCTGGAGGGTGATATAGATATTGCCAGACCCATCCACTGTCATGTCCTTAACAAAATCTGACGCACCGCTATCGTAAGTTGCCGTCCACAGGGTTGTACCATCGGACTGGTATTTGATGATGGTCACATCACTATCACAATAACCATCTACTACCCTGCCACAGATGGATCCAGCCACTATGCTGTTGCCAGCGGCGTCCGCGACGATTTTTTGCCCTACGCCACCATAACCGTTCTGGTTGCGATAATGACTGACCCACATGGGAACATTGGGTGCGGCCCCTGCAATGGTGATCGTGTTTGCAGCCATGCCGTTGTTGGCAGGATTGCTATCCGGCACTTGATGCACATCATCTACAAGCGCACCCAGATAGTAGGTTCCCGCCACAAAATCCACAGGTACCCATACATCAGAACCACCGGTGCTGGTGGCACCGGGAGAAAGATTGGCAACCCACCGGCTGCCGATACGAATGTCCGCATCGGTAATCTCATTATCCGTTGAGAGGTAGTAACCCACATAAAATCCGTTGGCCGCAGATGTTCCCTGATTCTGGATCGTATCCGTAATCGCAAACCAGTTTCCGGCTTGCCCTTGAGCGGGGCCTGTCAACGCCGTTACTGCCAGATCTGTCTGCACGGTGACACTTAGGGGCAGCAAGCGGGTTTTAGCCTGACCGAGATCGCTATAGCTACCATAAACCGCCAAGGGGTATAAGCCTGTAGCTGTACCCGCAGTGCTGGTCACCGTGAGAGTGGTGGTCGCTGCCCCATTTGCATTAAGGGTCAGCGTACTGGGGTTGAAGCTGATGACGAAATTGGAGTTCGGCGGGGTGGCACTTAATGTAACGGAACCGCTGAAATTGTCCAGCGACTGTATGTAATAGTGGTAGACATGCTTTGACCCGCCGCCGCAGTCATACTTACTGGAGAGGCACTGACCACGATATTTTCGTGCAGGGCCGTGTTGACATTGAGTCTACCCCCCGTCACAGTAATACCACTTAAGGAAGAGAGTGCATCCACCGATCCTATCAAAAGACTTTTGATCTGATCTGCCGCAAGCGCAGAATACTTGGTAATCGCCAAGGCCGCAGCACCAGCCACATGGGGAGTAGCCATGGAGGTGCCCGATAAATACAGGTAACCTGAAGCAGAACAGAGGGGGCAGGTGCCACTTGGAACGGTTGACAAGATATTTAATCCGGGTGCAGCCAAATCAACATTTACGGCCCCGTAGTTGGACGCCCAGGTATAAATATAAGGCAGGGTGTAAAAGGTAGCGCGTTGATCATTATAATCACTGGCGGCTACACATAGCACATTGGGTGCGTCGTAGTTACAGGGATAGGTTGGTGTCCTGTCATTGTCATTGTTATCATTTCCAGCTGCTGCCACAAACAGCATGCCTTGCTGATTGGCTTCATTGATAGCATCCAACAGGGTTTGCGAAAAGCAAGCCTTGCCCAGACAACCCCAGCTATTGCTGGATACCCTGGCTCCCATCCTGGCTGCATACAGTACTGCCTGAGCCGCAGCTTCCAATGTTCCGCTGCCATTTGCGCCCATAAATTTAAGCGACATGACACGTGCCTGCCAACTCACGCCAACCACACCGATGCCATTATTTCCTACTGCAGCAATAGTGCCTGCGGTATGTGTACCATGGCCGAAATCATCCATGGGGTCGTTATCATTATTGGCAAAATCCCAACCATAGACGTCATCCACATAACCGTTGGCATCATCATCA
>JAUSKS010000255.1 GCA_030646595.1 Gallionellaceae bacterium
TGCATGGTCATAATTATGCTCTGAGGCAAGCTAGCAACGGGTGTTCCCTCTCCCCAACCCCTCTCCCAGAGGGAGAGGGGCTTTATCACCCTCTCCCTCTGGGAGAGGGGCTAGGGGAGAGGGTTTGCACCATGGGATAAAAAATTCAACTGCGTTTTTTAGGATGAAACAAATGTCATTGTAACCGTAAAAATTATGGGGGTCAGAAATGAAGAATAAAAGCTTGTCCCTAAGTAATACAGCGCAAGATCATTCATCCCTGGCCAGTCGCAGGAAGTATCATGTCCAGCGTTTCCCTCTAGCCGTTTTTGTTCTCTTCTACCTTGCACTGAATCCAGTCATAGCAACTGTTGCGGCAGCGGCACCTGAAGTCATCGCATCGGCGGATCTTGCCCATATGACGCTGGAAGAGCTGGGTAACATCGAAGTTTCCTCAGTCTCAAAAAAAATGGAACGCCTGGGTGATGCGCCTGCTGCGATTTACGTGATCACACGCAAAGACATCCACCGCTCAGGTGCCACCAGCCTCCCGGAAATTCTGCGCTTGGCACCCAACCTGCAAGTTGCGCGCGTAGATTCCAGCCAATACGCCATTACTGCACGCGGTTTCAACAGCACTACCGCCAATAAACTGCTGGTGCTGATTGATGGACGTAGCGTCTACACCCCGCTCTATTCCGGCGTATTCTGGGACGTGCAGGACGTGCTGCTGGAAAGCATAGAACGTATCGAAGTCATCAGCGGCGCGGGCGGTACATTATGGGGCGCCAATGCAGTAAATGGCGTGATCAACATCATCACCAGCAAATCAAATGATACCCGAGGTGGGCTGGTCAGCCTGGGGGTGGGTAATACCAAAAACGGTGCCCGGGTGAGCTATACCGCCAAGCTAAACGAAAATGCGAGCTACCGTATCTATGGCAAGAAAATTAATCGTGATAATACGGTCAGGGCAAATGGCACTGAAACGCCGGATGCGTGGCACAAGGGGCAGCTTGGATTCCGCACAGATTGGGCTAATAGCAGCGATACACTGGTACTACAGGGAGATGCTTACGATGGCTCGATTGATCAGGCGAAGTACGATGTCAAGGAAATCTCCGGCAACAATCTGCTCGCACGCTGGGATCGCACACTGCAAGACGGTGCCTCGCTACAAGTCCAGACTTATTATGACCACTCCAGGCGCATTTACCCCGGCACTTTTGGTGAAAGTCTCGACACCTACGACCTTGACGTGCAGCACGGCTGGCACTGGGGCAACAGCCACGACATCGTATGGGGCGGCGGCTATCGTTACTCGCAGGATGCAGTGACCAACAGCACGGTGCTGGCTTTTCTTCCGGCCGACAAAACCCTGACCCTGGCCAATCTGTACGCCCAAGATAACATCAAGCTGGCCGAAAACCTTCAACTGACCATCGGGACAAGACTGGAACACAACAGTTACACTGGATTGGAAAAACAACCCAATGTGCGGCTGGCCTGGAAAGCAAGCGATCAGACTTTATTGTGGTCATCCATCGCACGCGCAGTGCGCACCCCATCCCGTGTTGATCGCGAACTGTTTGCACCGGGCAACCCACCCTACACACTGCTGAATGGCGGGCCAAATTTCCAGTCGGAAAAACTGACTGCCTATGAAATCGGCTATCGCGTAGAGCCTTCTGCACAGGCATCGTTTTCCCTTTCCATCTTCTATAACAGCTACGACAAGTTGCGCAGCCTGGAGTTAACGGGCGGAGCCCTTCCCTATGTGCTGGGGAACATGATGGAGGGCCATACCTCCGGCGTCGAAACCTGGGGTAGCTATGGCATAAACGAGTGGTGGCAACTCAAGGCTGGCTATACCTATCTCAAAAAGAATATGCACCTCAAACCCGGCAGCACTGACACCACCAGTCTGAAATCTACTGACACCGACCCCAGCCACCAATTTTCGCTGCGCTCCATGATGAGCCTGACACAAGACATGGATCTTGATTTTTCCGTGCGTTCAGTGGGTGGCCTGCCGGGTTCGAGCGTACCTGCTTATGTGGCCCTGGATGGACGTCTGGGCTGGAAAATTGCAAAGAATGTGGAGATGTCAGTATCGGGATTCAATCTGCTCGACAAACGCCACCCTGAATTTGGAACAGCACCTAACCGCAGTGAAATCGGTCGTGCCTACTATGTGAGGGTGTTATGGGATTTCTAAATATCATGCGATATACAGTAATTCCAATTCGCGTTAAAAAAGCCGCCAACGTGCTCCTTCCCCTTCAAGGGGAAGGGTGGGATGGGGATGGGTGTCACTTGTTGTCACAGGCTTTTACCCCCATCCCCACCCTAACCCTCCCCTTGAAGGGGAGGGGACTGTGGTCTTTTCTAACGCGAATTGGAATAACGCGTCTTGCCAATTGGACAATACTGCCGCTTGCCTGCGCGGTGCTGCCACTTACTACTGCTCACGCACAAATAGACGAATACGCCGTCAAAGCCGCATTCCTGTACAAGTTTGGACTCTTTGTGGAATGGCCAAATTCAGCATTCCCTTCCCCGACCAGCCCGGTCAATTTATGCATAGTCGGCGAAGATCCCTTTGGCAAATCGCTGGACACCCTGGTCGCGGGCGAGCGGGTCAAAGGCCGCACGGTGGTTATCCGCCGCTTGAAAACCGTGGGGCGCAATCCTGCCTGCCATATCCTCTATGCAGGCGGCTCCGAGGAGCAAAGCAAAACCCAGATCATAGAAGCCATGCGCGGCAGCAATGTGCTGATCGTAAGCGATAGTTCCAAATCCAAACCAGATAAATCCAGATCAGATACTGGCGTCATTAATTTTGTGGTTGCCAATAACCGGGTGCGCTTCGAAATTGATGATGAGGCTGCTGCACAAAACGGCTTGCTGATCAGCTCCAAGCTGATGAGCCTGGCCCTCAATGTCAAGCGCAGAACTTCAACAGAAAACAGATAAATGCGCTATCTGGCTAATCTGCCCATACGGGCCAAACTCACCTTAATAACAGCGCTTACCTGCATTATTGCGCTGCTGCTGTCCGGGGTCATTATCATTACCTACGATAATTATGCCTATCGCACCCAGAAAGAGGGGGAAATATCGGCACAAGCTGGAATATTGGCAGCAAGAATGATCGCCTCGCTGGAGTTTGATGATCACAAAGCAGCGCAGGAGTATTTAGACCCGTTCGCAGCCAATTCAGAAATTGCTGCTGCTGCCGTTTACGCAGCGAATGGATCTCTCTTTGCCAGCTATGCCCTCTCTAAAACCCAACCTCCCCCCTCTTTCGCAGAACCCCCAGGGCAAAGATTTGAAGAGAATGAGTTTGTTATTTTCTGGCCAGTGCAGCAGGAGCAACGTCAAATCGGTAGCATCTACCTGCGGGTGCGTACTGAACCCTTGATGATCCGCATTACCCGCTATGGCGGAATTATTTTTGTAGTGATGGTAATTTCATTATTGATTACCTTGCCCGTTGCCATGCGTCTGCACTACGCCATTGCCAATCCAGTATATGCGCGCAGCCTGATCGAGGCCAGCCTTGATCCACTCATCACCATTAACCCTGATGGAAAAATCACCGATGTCAATGAAGCCACCGTCAAGGTAACAGGGAAAAACCGTACCGAATTGATCGGCACGGACTTTTCCAATTATTTTACCGACCCGGAAAAAGCGCGCGCCGTCTATCAAGAGGTCTTGGCGCAGAAACGGGTCACTGACTACCCGCTGACCATACGCCACCTTGATGGCCAACTAACCGATGTGTTGTATAACGCTTCCGTCTACAAAGATGAACAGGGCCGGGTACTGGGGGTCTTTGCTGCTGCACGTGACGTAACAGCGCAAAAACAGGCGGAACAGGAAATACGCCAGCGCACCACTGAACTGCAAACAGCCAACCAGGAGCTGGAGGCTTTCAGCTATTCAGTTTCACACGATCTGCGTGCGCCTTTGCGCGGCATTGATGGCTGGAGTCTGGTGCTGCTGGAGGACTATGGCAACAAGATAGACAAACAGGGCCGCGATTATTTGCAATTGGTGCGCTCTGAAGCCCAGCGTATGGGGCAACTCATAGATGATTTGCTGCAGCTTGCGCGCATGGTGCAATCGAAAATGAATTGGCACATGGTAGACCTGTCAGCACTGGCGCAGTCCATCGCCGCGCGCTTACAAAGCAATGCGCCGGATCGCTCGGTGGAATTTCTTATTCAGCCCAACCTGCAAGCGCAGGGGGATGTCGGCTTATTGCAAGCTGCGCTGACCAACCTGTTGGAAAATGCCTGGAAATTCACGCGCAAGCAGCCACAGGCTCGCATTGAATGTGGCCGCATGAATAAAGATGGCACTGAGGTTTTTTTTGTGCGCGACAACGGCGTAGGATTTGATCTTGCTTATGCAGCAAAACTGTTCACCCCTTTCCAGCGCATGCACCAAACCTCTGACTTTCCCGGCACTGGCATCGGTCTAGCCACCGTGCAGCGGATTATCCGTCGTCATAGTGGACGGATATGGGCAGAAGCTAAAGTCAATCAAGGTGCCACCTTTTATTTCACCTTGGGACAAGCATCATGAGCCAGCCACTACAACTCTTACAAATCGAAGATTCCAAAAGCGATGCGGCCCTCATTGTCCGGCTGCTGGAAAAATCCAACTATACGGTCAAATGGAAGCGTGTCGAAACTGCCGAAGAATTGCGTGCAGCCTTGATACAGCAGCCATGGGACATTATTATTTCAGATTATTCCCTACCCCAGTTTAATGCCTCCGCTGCCTTGGCCATCTTGCAGCATAGCGGATTGGATATTCCATTCATCGTCGTTTCGGGGACGGTGGGTGAAACCATTGCCGTAACCCTGATGAAAAACGGCGCGCAAGATTATCTGATGAAAGATCATCTGATGCGTCTGGTGCCGGCAGTCACCCGTGAATTGGCGGAAGCGCGGAATCGCCAGGAACGTCGGCAAGCAGAACAGGAACGCTTAAAATTACTGTCCATACTCGAACAAAGCCTGAATGAAATTTATTTATTCGATGCACAAACCTTATTGTTCCAATACGTAAATGACTGTGCCCTGCGCAACACGGGCCATACCCTGGCGCAGATGCAAACGAAAACCCTGCTCCACCTCAATCCACAATTTTATGCCGAAGCTTTCCATAAAATGACTGCGCCGTTGCGTCAAGCCGGGCAAAATAAAATCATATTTGAAACTCACCACATGCGTGCCGATGGCAGCACTTATCCGGTGGAAGTTCATTTGCAACTGGCCACATCCGGTCAGCGCAATATATTTCTGGCGGTCGTTAACGACATCACTGAACGCAAGCATGCTGAAACCCGCATCATGCGCCTTAATCGCATCCACGCAGTATTGAGCGGTATTAATACCACCATCGTGCGGGTACGAGATCGCCAGGAGCTATTCACCGAAGCCTGCCGCATCGCGGTAGAACACGGCCAATTCCGTATGGTCTGGATCGGCTGGCTGGACCCTAAAGAAATGAAGATAGTACCGGTGGCCAAAGAAGGCGTTGACGACGGGTATCTGGAGCAGATCCAGTTAACTGTGCGGGGTGAGACAGCGGATGAATATGCACCTGTAGCACGCGCACTCAGGGAAAAATCGCCGGTGATATACAACAATATCAGCAGCGATGCCGAGATGACCCGCTGGCATTTTCAGTCATTGCAGCGTGACTATCATTCTATGGTTGCCTTCCCGCTATTGGTCAGCGATAAAGTTGTGGGCGTATTTGTGTTATATGCGGCAGAAACCGGATTTTTTGATACCGAAGAAATCAAGTTGCTGTCCGAACTGGCGGGCGATGTTTCCTTCGCACTCGACTATATTGAGAAGGCAGAGCGGCTTAACTACCTGGCCTATTACGATGTGCTGACTGGCCTGCCCAGCCGGATTTTATTTCAGGACCGGCTGAACCATGCGCTTAACCAGGCCAGTCGCTATGAGACTGATCTGGCCTTACTGTTCCTGGACCTGGACGATTTCAAGAATATCAATGACAGCCTCGGTCACAACACCGGTGACCTGCTGCTGAAACAACTGGCCACGCGGCTTACTGCCTGCGTACGCGAAGGCGATACCGTGGCACGCCTGGGGGGTGACGAATTTGTGGTGGTACTGGCCGAGATTGCTGTGGAAGAGGATATATCGTTGGTAGCGCAAAAAATAATCAAGCTGATAACCGAACCATTCATCGTGGATAGCCACGAGCTGTTTGTGACATGCAGTGTAGGCATCGCCTTATATCCCAAGGATGGCGAAGACAGCCAGACCCTGCTAAAAAATGCCGATGCTGCGCTGTATCAGGCCAAAAGCCAGGGGCGCAACAATGCCCAGTTCTGCACTGCCGAAATGAATGCCAAGGCGCTGGAGCGGCTGACCCTGGAAAACAGCCTGCGCCAAGCCCTCAAGCGGGAAGAATTTTTGTTGCACTACCAACCCCGGGTAGACTTGCGCAGCGGGTTAATCACTGGTGTGGAAGCCCTGGTGCGCTGGCAGCAAAAACCCGGTCTGCAATTAGTGCCACCGGGCAAATTTATTCCAATAGCTGAGGACTGCGGCCTGATTGTTCCGATCGGGGTATGGGTGTTGCATACCGCCTGCGCCCAAAACAAGGCTTGGCAGCAGGCTGGACTAAAACCGGTTTGCGTTGCAGTCAATTTGTCTGCACGTCAGTTCCGGCAACAGGATTTGGTTGAAGTCGTGAGCCGTGTGTTGCAGGAAACCGGGCTGGACCCGACCCTGCTCGAGCTGGAGCTGACGGAAAGCCTGATTATGCAAAATGTGAATACTGCTATTGATACCTTGACCCAGCTCAAGGATATGGGCGTAAAACTATCAATAGACGATTTCGGCACGGGTTATTCCAGCTTGAGCTATCTCAAACGCTTCCCAATCGATTTCCTGAAAATTGACCAGTCATTTGTGCGCGACATCACCACCGACAAAGATGATGCCGCCATTGCCAAGACCATCATCTCCATGTCGCACGATATGGAACTCAAAGTCATTGCAGAAGGTGTGGAAACCGAAGCACAAGAATCTTTTCTGCGCCAATACCATTGCGATGAAATGCAGGGTTACTTCTTCAGCAAGCCCGTACCTGCCACAGGAATCGCATCTCTGCTCAAGCACTAGCACCTTCTCCCTCTATTTGCAGGATACCTGAACTTGGCTGACCAAGCAGGCTTTATGTTGACATGGCGACGATTAGGGAAAATAATCGGACAAAAGCAAAGTTATCGTTCCATAACATGAGGGAGATACCATGTTACATGCTAAAACAAACATTGTCGGCCTGGCTTTGGTTATTCTGTTGCTAACCACCACGGCATGGGCAGGCGAGAACTCGGATCAGGCCAACAAGGGGCGCGTCGGGTTTGCTGATGACAGTCCGGAATCAATCAAGCTGCGCAGCGGAAGCGGCGATCCGGTGGCGGGCAAGGATAAATCCGAATTATGCCAAGGCTGCCACGGTGAGGATGGCAACAGTGTGGAGACCAGTATTCCCAAACTTTCCGGGCAATATGCCAAATATGTGGCCAAGCAGCTACGCAATTACCAGGCTGGCAAACGCTCTCACGCTATCATGAGTGCCATGGCAGCCACTATGGATGACACTGATTTAGCTGACATTGCGGCTTATTTTGCCAGCCAGAACAAAATGAAGGGCAAGGGTTCGAATAGCAGTAACAGAATAGGCAAGAATTTGTTTTTAAATGGCGATATAGACCGTAACATTGTCGCTTGCATCAATTGCCACGGCGTAGATGGCAAAGGTAAAGCCCCCAATATTTCATTGTTCCCGGTAATCGGGGGACAGCATAAAAGTTATCTGCTTAAAGAACTCAACAAATTCCGGGAGGGTGCTCGTAGCAACAGCCCAGGCGGAATCATGAGCATTATGACGGAGACCATGAGTGATGCCGAATTAGAGGCATTGGCTGATTTTTCGGCAGGCCTGTAATTATGTGTTGGGACATTCCATATCGGGGACAGCCCGCCTTGCTGCTACTTGTTCTTGCACTGATTGCCTTGATAGCGGGTTGTGGTAAATCTGAAACGCCTGTGGCGACTGTTTCACCACAAATGACTGCGACTGCACCCATCCCCACGCCCTTACCGCAAGCTGGTAAAAAGAGTCAGAAAACTACAGCCAGCCCGACTCC